>CADEFY010000149.1 GCA_902826705.1 uncultured bacterium | reverse complement strand
GGCCGTTCGGGCCCTGCTGGCTCTGCACGAGCAACTGCGTGCCGTCGGCGCGCACGCGGAAGCGCCGCGCGGGCCCGAAGGCCGCGATCGGCTGCTGCGCGAGCGTGGCCTGCGAGGCGAGCCAGCCGCGCGGCTGCACCCCGACGCGCACCCGCACGCCATCGCCCACGCGCGTGACGCCATCGAGCACCAGGTCGGTGGCCGCGCCCGAGATGCTGCGAAGCGAGGGGGAGGTGTCGTCGTCGAGACGGGAGATCGCGAGCGAGCCCGGCACCGGGTCAGCGGCATCGCCGCGATTGAAGCCGCGGATCAGGTCGGAATCGGCGTCGCCCTCGAGGATCCGCAGCGCCGGCGTGGGGCCGTTGTTGACCCGGTTGCTCGCGATGCGCTGTCCGATCAGGGCCTCGTCGACGAGCGTGATGATCAGCCCCGAGCCCGGCAGCGAACGGTCGATGCCGGAGGGATGCCGGCATTCGAGCACCAGGTGCTCGCTGATGTCGCCGCCCTCGAAGCTCTGGTTCACGATCGCGCCGCCCGCGGCGAGCGGCGCGATCGTGAGCGTGGTGTCGGTCTCGGGGTGCAACCAGTCCGCGAAGGCCAGGTAGCGCATCGGCCAGCCGCCGATGTGCGTGGGAGACTGTGGCGACGCGTTGTCGCCGCCGTAGGTGCCGGTGGACATCAACGACCAGTTGCCCGGCCCCACATTGGCGGCCCCACCGAGTGTGGAGGTGTCGTAGAGGTCGGGCAGCCCCAGGGCGTGTCCGAACTCGTGGCAGTAGACGCCGATCTCGGACATGCCGCCCGGCACGAATCCGGAGCGCTCGGGCAGCGTCGAGAACCGGTCGATCCGGATGTGCTGCGTGGTCGAGCCGGGGATCAGGTCCTGGGTCTCGATCGCGGCGGCGTTGCCCCAACCGCCCGACATGGCCGACGTGACCGACCAGAGGTCGCGGCGCGACCCGGAGAGTTCGCCCCCGCGCGTGGGGTGCACGATCCACACCATGTCCACGAACGTGTCGCCGTCGAGGTCGAATCGGCGCCAGTCGACCTGCGGGTCGGAGAGGAAGACGGCGTCCTTGAGCAGTCCGGCGATGTTCCCGGGCGTGGAGATCGTGTTCAGTCCCCAGGCGTCGTTCGCGTAGAAGTTGCGCTCGCGCGGCAGGGTCACCGTGGCCACGACCTCACCCGTCACGCGCAGCTGGCCTCGCGAGACGCTCGTCCAGTACTCGGTGAAGCTGCCGGTGGGCACCGTGCCGAGCGTGTCGAACAACTGGGACTCGAGCGCCTGGGCGCTGAATCCCAGCGCACTGTCGGGGTACTGGACGCGGATGATCGGGATGCGCCACTCGCGCCGCTGCGTGGCGGCACGCGCCGTGGGAGCGGGCGGCAGCGCGAACAGGCCGCGCTCGAACGCCTCGGCGACGAGCGTGGGCACATGGCCCGCGGGAGTCGGCATGGTGGCCCGGGCGCGGGGGGCAGCGCTCGTGAGCATCGCGGCTGCCAGCAGCACGGGGCCTGCGAGTCGGAGTACGGACACGAGTGGTGGTGAGACCCTTCCCCCGGATCGGGACGGCCGCCCAGACCCCTCCATGAGGCCACGCGCCCGCGCCGGCCGTCAAGGCCGATCCGACGGACGCTGTGCTAGGTTCGCCGTATCGTGAACGCCCTGTCCCGAACCCTCCGCGCTGCCGTGACGGCCTCCGTGCTGGCTGCCCTCTGCGGTCTGGGATCGCCCGGGCACGCGGCGGAGGTGCCGCCGCTGCGTGCGCTGCAGCCGCCGTTCTGGAGTGCCGACGTGGCGGTCGACGTCGACTCGGCGGGCCGTTCCTCGGTGGGCGTCACGATCACCCTGCCGTATCCGGAGTTGAGCTGGCGCCAGATCGAGGGCGGCTTCGCCAGTGCGGTGGGCTTCACGGTCGAGTTCGAGCCCGAGCGGCACGGCGCGCTGTTCGGCGACGCGTGGGAGCGGCGTCTGCGGGTCGAGCGCTTCGCGGTCACCACGAGCCCGCGCTACCAGCTCGTCGTCGCGCGGCGCTTCGACGTGCCGCCCGGGCGCTATCGCGTGCGCGTGCGTGTGCGCGACCTCGAGGCCGAGGCCGAGTCCGCGGCCGAGGAACGGCTCGTGCTGGCCGACGTGCAGCGGCTGCCGCTCGGTCTCGCCGACCTGCAACTGGGCAGCATCGACTCGCTCGGTTTCCATCCCGTGCCCACCAGGCGCTTCGGACAGGAGAGCGCCTCGCTGGCCGCGCGGGTCGTGCTGTTCGACCGCCGGCCCGGGCCCTGGCCACGGCAGTACCGGTTCCGCTACCGCGTCCTCGAGGATGGCGGCGATGTGCTGGTGCAGGGCGACACGCTCGTGCAGGCCTCGCGCTCGGCGGAGCCCGTGCTCGTGCGACCCGCGCGTCCGGAGTTCCTCGTGGGCGGGCACCAGTTCGAGGTCGAGCTGCAGGAGGGCCGTGACCGCCTGCGCACCGCGCGGTCGTTCGAGGTCGAGGAGAGCGGGCCGCCGCGCGGCCGCGCCTACGAGCTCATGATGGAGGCGCTGGCGTACATCGCCGAGGACGCCGAGGTCGACCCCATGCGGCGGCTGCGCGGCGAGGACGAGCAGGCGGCGGCGTGGGAGGCGTTCTGGCGGCGGCGCGACCCCACGCCGGACACCCCGCGCAACGAGTTCCAGCTCGAGTTCTTCCGCCGGCTGCACCATGCCGAACAGCACTTCCAGGGGTTCGGGCCGGGGTGGCGCTCCGACATGGGACGGATCTACGTGCGGCATGGTCCACCGGACCAGGTCGAGCAGCGCAGCGCGTCGACGCAGTCCCCGGCGCTCGAACTGTGGTTCTACCATCAGCCCTACCGGCGCTATGTGTTCGCCGACCGCGAGGGCTTCGGCCGCTACACCCTGCTGCAGCCCGCCGCCGAATGAGCCGCGGCCTGCACGGCGTGGTCTGCCTGCCGGCGCTCGACGTGCGCGTGCGCCCGGACCACCGGGCCGAGATGTGCTCGCAGCTGCTGCTCGGCGAGGTCGTCGCGCTCGAGGGTACGGCGCGCGCCGGCTGGCAGCGCGTGGGCGGGCTCGCCGACGGCTATCGCGGCTGGGTGCGGCTCTGGGGCGTCGTGCCGGTGCCCGCGCTGCGCGCGCGCCGCTGGGAGCGGCGCGCCACGATGCGGGTGTGCGTGCCGAGCACCGAGATGCACGTGCGGCCGGGGGAGCCGGGACGGGTCGGTCCGCTCTTCCTGGGCAGCCGCGTGATCGCCGGCCCCGCGCGCCGCGGCTGGCGTCCCGTCGAACTGCCCGATGCGCGCCGCGGCTGGGTGCCCTCCGCGGCGCTGGCCGGGCCGCGCCAGGCGGCCACGGCCCTCCACGCTCGGCTCCGCACCCTGCTCGGGGCGCCCTACCTCTGGGGTGGACGGACGGTGGCGGGCTTCGACTGCTCGGGCCTCGTCCAGGTCGTCTGGGCGGAGCAGGGACTCGCCTTGCCACGGGACGCCCACGAGCAGTGGCGCGCCTGCCGGCCGCTCGCCGCCGGGGCGGATCCACGCGAGGGCGACCTGGCGTTCTTCGCCACCTCCCCCCGGGCTCGCCTGAGCCATGTCGGTATCGCGTTGGGCGGCAACTACTTCGCGCATTGCCGCGGGCGGGTCCGCATCGAGTCGCTGGCGCCAGGCGAGGCGCTCTTCGCCGCCGACCTGGCGGCTCAGTTCCGGGGATGGGCCAGACCCCGGGGCATCCGAGTCCTACCCCGGGGCCTGAGAACCGGTTCCCGGCAGCGGGAGAATCGGCTTGACAGCGAGGGGGGGCGTTCCTAACTTGCGGGCCGGGCGATGGTCAGGCCACGCGTGCCAGCGAGGTCTTGGCTCTTCTTCGACGCGGCTCCTTCGCAGGGAATGGGAAGGAGCTTTTGGCATGTCACCAGGTTCCGTAGCACTTCGGCACGGACGCGAAAGGAGGTGGGGCTGAGAAACCACTTCGTATGACCAGCGGTCTTCGTCCCGTCGACCGCTGGACCCGTGGAGTCGCAGCTCTGACCTTTGTTCGCAAGGAGGCAAACTTCATGAAGCGTTTCATGCGTATCGCGGTCGCGGTGGCGTCGATCGCCATCCTTCCGGTCGTGGCCCAGGCCTCGACGTCGCGTCTCCAGGGCATGAACCTGCAGGGCGACTACACCAAGGATTACACGGCGATCTACGGCTGGCCGTCGTCGCTGACGGGTGTGGGCAACCTCATCTACGGCGAGCTCGGCAACGACCTCGTCAACGTCAACACGGGCAACCCGTTCAGCTACGAGCGCTCGATGGGCGCCGTGCTCACGAACCTGTGGGACGGCCGTTTCGGCACGTGGGGCATCCACATGCGTGACGAGACGCCGTCGCTGGGCCAGGGCGACCAGATGAGCGGCCCGAACCCGGGCGTGGGCGGCAACGACGCCAACAGCAACGGCAACGAGCAGTTCGACATCATGTGGGGCAAGAACTTCGGCTCCACGTCGTTCGGTCTGCGCATCAACCGCTCGTTCATGTCGCTCGAGGACGAGCTCCCGGGCGTGACGTCGCTGTTCGAGGCCGACGGCCCGGGCACGGCGAACACGGGTGACGAGAACCTGGCCCGCAACGTGTTCGGCGTCGGCGCCGGCATCGGCTTCGAGATGAACGAGAACACGTCGACGGAGTTCACGGTGCTGTACCAGACCCGCACGTTCGAGAACTCGCAGACGGCTGGCGCGGTCACGAACGCCTACCAGGACAACGGTGGCACGACGTACCTCGTCGGTGGTCGCATGATGTGGAAGTGGCAGCCGAACATCCTCGTGGTGCCGGTCGCCAAGTTCTACAGCTTCGACCTGTCCAACGAGTTCGTCTCGGGTGCGACGACGACGTCGTTCGAGAACAAGCTGTCCGGCTGGCAGATCGGTGTGTCGGGCAACTGGGCGCTTGGTTCGAACGACCTGTTCGTGGCCGGCGTGCAGATCGCGCAGAACAAGCTCGACACCGAGAACGACGTGTTCAACCTCAACGGCGGCGTGCTGTCGGGCTTCGGCTTCACGGACGAGCTCAAGGCCACCGAGACGCTGATGCCGAACATCTTCATGGCCCTCGAGTCGCAGGTGAACTCGTGGCTGACGCTCCGCATGGGCGCCCAGAAGGCCGTGATGCACACGTACAAGGTCGAGGACAACTCGTCGGATCCGGCGGATCAGCAGACGCTGACCCTCAAGGATTCGCCGTTCAGCATGAACATCGGCGCCGGCGTCAAGGTCGGCAACCTGATGTTCGACGCGGTCCTCGACGACCTGTTCTACCTGAACCCGGTCGCGCAGACGATGGGTTCGGACAACGGGTACTTCTTCTGGAACCAGAGCATGGCCACCAAGGTCTCCGCGACCTACGCGTGGTGAGCTGCTGAACTCCTGAAGCAGTCGAAGAGCCGTACACCGAGCCGGGGGCGCGCGAGCGCTCCCGGCTCGGTCCGTTCCGGAGCATCGGTGGGCCGGGACGCTGCCGCGGTCGGCGGCCCGGGGTTGACACTTGTCGAGTGCTGGACCTAGCTTCGCCCATGTGGTCCCCGCCGAACGGTCCTCGACGCCAATGGAAGGCGTTCCCCTCATCCCACCCGGGGGGAACCGGAGGGTGCTTGTGTCGCAACAGTGGGTCTGTGATCCCCCGTCCTCACCGGAATCCCCCTTGTTCAGGAATGCCGTCCTCGCCGTCGCAGCGTCTCGCTGCCCGGTGAGTCGGCGCGTCGCCTGAAAGGAGACGAACCGATGCCTCGCACACTTCTGGGAACCCTCCGGTCGCTCGTGCTGGCCACGGTGGCCCTTCTCGTTCCGCTCGCCTCGCTCGCTGGTACCACCGGCAAGCTCTCGGGCCGGGTGGTCGATGAGAAGAAGCAGCCAGTGCCCGGTGTGAACGTCCGCGTCGAAGGCCAGCGCCTCGGCGCCATCACCGACGAGAACGGGGAGTACTTCGTGCTCGGCGTTCCGGGTGGCACGTACATCGTGCGCATGAATGCCATGGGCTATGCGCCCTACTCGGTCTCGGGCGTCAACATCGCCCCGGACTTCACGACCACGCTCAACGCCACGATCCGCACCGAGGCGCTGCAGCTCGAGGGCGTCGTCGTCGACGCGGAGCGGCCGCTGCTGCAGATGGACGCCACGGGGACGACGCGGTTCCTGAGCGGGGAGGACGTGCAGAAGCTGCCCACGCGCGGCTATCGCGACGCGGCGGCGCAGCAGACGGGCATCGTCAACTTCCGCCGGCAGATCGACACCGAGTCGCAGAACGGCAACACGCTGATCATCCGCGGCGGCCGCCCCAACGAGACGGCCTACTTCGTGGACGGCTTCTCGCAGCAGGACCCGCTCACCGGCACCTCGAGCACGTCGATCAGCAACAACTCGATCTCCGAGGTCGTCGTGCTCACGGGCGGCTTCAACGCCGAGTACGGCCGCATCATGTCGGGTGCGGTCAACGTGGTCACCCGCGAGGGCGCCGATGAGTACTCGGGCGCTATCGAGGCGGTCTCGGACTTCGCTGCCGGGGACTGGATCGGTGCGCGCAAGACCGACTACAACGTCTACGACCTGTCGTTCGGCGGGCCGATCTGGCCGGGCCGGGACAACATGAGCTTCTTCGTGTCCTCCGAGCGCCGCTGGCAGCGCGATCGTTCGCCGTCGTTCATGGCGGACGTGTATCGCGACAACCTCGGCACGCTGGGACTGGACTCGGACTACAAGCCCAACAACTCCTCGGGCGGCTTCACGTTCAACGGCAAGCTCGGCTGGCAGTTGAGCGACAAGATGCAGTTCAAGGTGAGCGGCCTCGGGTCCGAGGAGAACTGGCGCGAGTACAACCATGTGTACCTGTTCAACCTCGAGCACTCGCCGCAGTACCTCGACCGCAACACGTCGTACAACGCGCAGTTCAACCACGTGCTGAGCCCCAAGACGTTCTACAACCTCGGTGTGGGCCAGTTCGAGACGCTGCGCAAGCGCGGCGATGGGGTGCACTTCGACCGACTCGCCGACTACTACCGCGTCTCCAACCCGCGATTCGACCAGGCGATCCCGGTGTTCTTCGACGAGGGACACGTCTTCGACGACTACCTGCAGCGGCGCTCGTCGTACATCGGCGCCCAGGGCAGCCTGACGTCGCAGGTCAACCGCTACCACCAGCTCAAGTTCGGTGCGGACTACCAGCGGCACACG
>CADEFY010000148.1 GCA_902826705.1 uncultured bacterium | reverse complement strand
TGGGCGCGACCCAATCCCTTCGGCGCCTCCACGTCGATCCGCCTGTCCCTCGCCCGCGCGGGACGCCTCGAGGTCGAGGTATTCGATCTGCACGGCAAGCGTGTCGCACGACTCGTCGACGGCATGCGGACGGCCGGTCCGCACGAGATCCATTGGGATGGTCGCGACGCCGGCGGCCGCACCGTGGAGAACGGCATCTACTACCTGCGCATGAAGGCCGACGGACAGACCGACAGCCGCAAGATCATCAAGCTCGACTGATATGGAACGACCCTAGGTCAACTCGATAGCAGATCTCTCCTAGCGGCCACCCCTCGGGGGCTGCCGCGGGTGTTCGTGGTGATGGGTTGAACAAGGAGGACGACGGTGAAGGTCGGACGCTTCGACGACGAGTCACTCTGATATTCGCGGGTTGTACCGGCGTCCCGGCCAGAGCCGCAGGACTGTGATCCGTCGGGAGTGATCGCACTCTGAGTGTCGCGGGTTCGGCAGGCGGAGCCTGCGTACCGCACAGTCCAGTCGCGCGTACGCCGGATCGTGCCGACCTCCAACCGCCTTCCTCACTTCCGGTGCTGTGTTCGGGTCATGCCGATCTCGCCCGGGTCATCGCTGCAGCGGGATGCAACACTGCCCAGAGGTAGCCGCAAAGCTCGCGCGCCACTGCGACGATCGTCTTCGGGTGCACCTTGCCGTGCTCGCTCATGCGCCGGTATCGCGCGCTCAGCCGCTCCTGGGCACGGTCGGCGACCGCGAGTACGCGTGCCGGCTGGCCCTCGCGACGCGCACGCAAGGGCGCACTCCGTGCGGGCCGGTGTCGGTGGTGCCAAGAGGCCTCGACCAGCAGCCGACGCACGTGGCGATTGCCGGTCTTGGTGATTGAGCCGCGTCGTTCGCGCTCGCCGCTGGAGTGCTCGCTTGGCACCAGCCCGACGTACGCCGCGAGGTGACGCGGCGAGTGGAAGCGACGGAAGTCGTGCAGTTCGGCCACGAGGCACACCGCAGTCACGGTGTCGATACCCTTGAAGCAACGCAGAGCCGCCACGTTCTCGCGATGGGGTTCCTGTCCACCGAACTCGGCCAGCCGGGCATCCATCCGGGCCAGCCGCTCCTCGAGCTACTGCATCGCGAGGAAGTAGCCGTCGAACGTCGCCTGGCTCATCGGTTCGTCGAACCGCAGCTGCTCCAGCCACGCTACGTACCGCGTGCCCCAGTGATGCTTCGTCTCGCGGTAGACCAGGTGCCGCCGCAGCAGGAACTTGCCCAGCCGATGCCGGGAACGCAGCAGGTCCGTGCGCACGCTGTCGCGGCAGCGGCACAGGTCGCGTGACGCCTCATCGCTCTCGCTCGGTGGATGCACCTCGGTCAGTTCCCCATTGCGAAGGCACTCCGCCAGCCGATGTGCATCACGCCGGTCTGTCCTGATCCGGACACCTGGCTTCACCGGGACGAGTGAGGGCGCGATGACCACGCAACTCACCCCCAGCGCTCGCAGTTGCCGCTGCAGCGCATGGCCCGTCGGCCCGGCCTCGGAGCAGCAGCGCACGTCGCCCCCGGGTGAGAGTCGCTGCAGACGCCGCGCCATGCGCCGCACCGCTTCAGCTGTCGTCACCTCCGACCACTCCACGGGGTCCGCCTGCCCAGGAAGCAGTGCCGCCACCTTGATCCAGTTCTTGTGGGCATCCATCCCCACCCAGGTGATGGAGTTCGGGCTCACGACCGGCCTCCTTCGCATGCGGATCTGGCGCCGCCGGCGCTGACCCGCGATCGAGCGTGGCGGCATCCTCGCCACCCGTCGCACCCCTCGATCGCGAGGGCGCGAGCTTACGAACGCAGGCCGGTCGTTCCATATTGTCTGAGCGAGCGCCTTGGTCGAGGGCTGGCCGCGGGGTAGTGTCCAGGTCATGAGCGAAGAGCACGACCCCACCCAGTCGTTCTCCCCCTCGGCCTCGGCTTCGGCCGAGCCCCGACCTGCCTGGCCCGATCGCACCATCCCCGAGGTCGTGGACGGGTACCGGATCCTGCGCCTGCTCGGGCAGGGCGGCATGGGCATGGTGTTCGAGGCCGAACAGCAGGAGCCCCGCCGCAGAGTCGCGATCAAGGTGCTGCGCGCTGGCGCGAGCGCGGACGACCTCGACGTGCGCCTGTTCCGTCGCGAGATCGAGACGCTGGCGCGCCTGCGGCACCCGAACATCGCGGCCATCTACGGTTCGGGCCGGCTGCCGGATGGACGCCCGTACTTCGCCATGGAACTCGTCGAGGGGCCGACGCTCGAGGTCTACCTCGCGCATCGGCCCTCGCCATCAGATCGCGACGAGCTCGCGCACCGACTGGCGCTGTTCCGCAAGATCGGCGCCGCCGTCCACTACGCGCACCAGCGCAGCGTCATCCACCGCGACCTCAAGCCCTCGAACATCGTGATCACCGCTGGGCTCGGAACCGACAGCGGCGCCTCCGGTGTCGTTTCCCTGCCAGAGGTGAAGATCCTGGACTTCGGCCTCGCTCGCCTCACCGATGAGGGTCCGGCGGCCAGCCTGATGAGTGATGCCGGCACGATCCGCGGCACGCTGCCCTACATGAGCCCCGAGCAAGCCCGCGGCCACGCCGCGGAGATCGACCTGCGTGCCGATGTCTACGCGCTCGGCGTGGTGCTGTACGAGATGATCGCCGGCGAGCGGCCGTACGACGTGCACCGCGGGGCGCTCATCGAGGCGATCCGGATCATCTGCGAGGAGCCTCCGCGCCCGCTGCGCGACACGACGAGCGGCGTCAGGCGAGTGGACGGCGACCTCGAGACGATCGTGTTCAAGGCGCTCGACAAGGAGGCCGAACGCCGCTACTCCAGTGCCGCCGCGCTCGTGGACGACGTGGAGCGCTACCTGGGGTCGCAGCCGATCCTGGCGCGGCCGGCGAGCGCGGTGTACCAGATGCGCAAGTTCGTGGGCCGTCACCGAACGCTGGTCGGCGCTCTGGCTGTGGTGCTGCTCGTGGTGGTGGTTGGGGCTGTGGTGAGCACGGCGTTGTTCCTGCGCGCGCGCACCGAAGCGGCCAAGGCCGAGCAAGTGGCGGCGTTCCTCGGCGACATGCTCTCGGGCGTCGGCCCTGCGGTGGCGCGCGGTCGCGACACGGCGATGCTGCGCGAGATCCTCGACAAGACGGCGGGGCGCGTGGCGAGCGAGCTTGACCAGCAGCCCGAGGTCGCCGCGAGCATCCACTCCGTGCTGGGGCGCACCTATCGCGAACTCGGCGTGCTCGATTCGGCCCAAGTCCACTTGGGCACCGCGCTCGCGACGCACCGACGGCTGCACCAAGGCGACCATGCGCTCGTCGCCGACGATCTATACGGGATCGCGGGCGTGCACCTGGATCGCGGCCAACTGCCCGCGGCGGACTCGTTGTTCCGCCAGGTCCTCGCCATGCGTCGCCGACTGCCTGCCGAGCCGCCTGAGAGGCTCGCCGAAGCCCTCACCGGCCTGGGCGACGTCCTCACGCAGGCGACGCGATTCGATGAGGCCGACTCCGTGCTGCGAGAGGGTCTGGCGATCCGGCGCTCGCTCCGCTCCGAGGACGACGCGACGATCGCCTCGAGCCTGCTGAGCCTGGCCCACAACGAGATGGCGCGCGGCGATCTCGACGCGGCCGACTCGCTCTGTCGCCAGTCGCTGGCGATCCATCGCCGCAAGGTGAGTGGCGATCACCCCGACGTCGCCACCGCCTTGTCCGCGATCGGGCTGGTCCAGCACAAGCGGAGCGACATGGTCGCAGCCGAGTCCACGGTGCGCGATGTGCTCGCCATGCAGCGGCGGCTGTTCGGCCCGGACCACCCGCACGTCGCCATCACGCTGCGCTCGCTCAGCGAGGTGCTGATCGGCCGTGGCGACTTCGAGGGCGCGGAGGCCGCGGCCCGGGAAGCGCTCGAGATGAACGTGCGACTGCATGGCGAGGGCACCGCTCCGGTGGCGGACGCGCTCAACGAGCTCGCGATCGCGGTCAACGAGCGGCGCCGGAGCGAGGAGGCGATCGCGCTGTTGCGCGAGGCCCTGGCGATCCATCGCCGTGTCCTACCGCCGCGCAGTGGCACCATCGGCACCGACATGACCAACCTCGCGGCGTTCCTGACCTTCACCGGGGGATTCGCGGAAGCAGAGTCGCTGCTGGCCGAGAGCCTGCCGATCATCGTGGAGAACTACGGCGAACGTCATCCCCGCGTGTGGTTCGAGAAGACCAACTACGGCAGGCTTCTCCAGAGCAAGACGGACTATGCGGGCGCCGCGGCGGTGTTCAGGGAAGTCCTGGCTGGACGACTCGAAGTGCTGGGCGACCGGCACGAGATGGTGCCGGTCTCCAAGAACGACCTGGCCCTCGTGCTCCGTGCGCAGGGGCGCTTCGCCGAGAGCGAGAAGCTGCAGGCCGACGCGATCGCCCACTTCGACTCAGTCGCCGGCCCCGCGCACCCGCTCACGCTCTCGGCACGCGCCAGCCGCGGCCGCGTGCTGTGCGACCTCGGGCGATTCGCGGAAGCGGAGCCGGAACTGCGCGCCAGCCGCGACGCCCTCGCGAAGATCCTGGGTTCGGACCATGGGCGGACGCTGGCCACCAACTGGTCACTCGCGCGCGCGGTGGCGGCGTCAGGCGACGTGCGCGAGGCCGACGAGCTGTATCGGAGCGTCGTCGACGCTCCCGCGGGATCCGTGCTGCCGATCTACCTGGCGGAAGCGCACAGCGACTACGGGGCCTTCCTCATCCGGCAGGGTCGTCACGCCGCGGCCGAGCGCCAGTTGTTAGCCGCCGAGGAGATCCTGCGCGGCGTCCTGGCCGGCGACGTCCGGGTCAGGACGGCGGTGCTCGATCGGCTGGTGGAGCTCTACACCAAGTGGTCCGCGATGGCGCCCGACCCCAAGAGGTCCGCTGCGGCGAGCCGATGGCGAATGGCCCGGGCGGCGATCGAGCCGACATGACTCACGACCACGAGAGCGATGGGACTTGAACGCGGAAGACCGGATCTGGATCACGGGAATCGGGCTGTGCACGCCGCTCGGCACCGGGGTGGCGACCACGTGGGAGGCGCTGATCGCCGGCCGCTCCGGGATCGGCCCCATCACCCGGTTCGACGCCTCGGCGCTGCGTAGCCGCATCGCCGGCGAGGTGCGCGACTTCGATCCCGAGGCGGCACTCCCCTCGCGCGTGGTCAAGCGCTCCGCGCGGTTCTCGCAGCTCGCGCTCGCAGCGGCCACCGAGGCGCTGGCTGACGCGGGCATCGCTCCCGGCGAGGAGCGCGAGCCGATCGCGGTCGTCGCGGGCTCTGGAATCGGTGGGTTCGACTACCTCGAACGCGAGCACGAGGCTTTCCTGACGCGCGGCCCGGGGCGGTACTCCCCGCTGACCGTGCCGCTCATCATCCCCAACATGGCGGCCGGACTGATCGCGATGGAGACCGGCTGTCGCGGCCCCAACCTCTGTGCCACCACTGCGTGCGCGAGCGGGGCCCACGCGATCGGCACGGCGCTTGACCTCGTGCGGGCGGGACGATGTGACGTTGCGCTCGCGGGATCGACCGAGAGCACGATCTCGCCGTTCGCGGTGGACGGCTACAGTCAGCTACGCGCGCTCTCGACCCGCAATGACGACCCCACGCGCGCCTCGCGCCCCTTCGACCGCGACCGTGATGGTTTCGTGATCGCCGAGGGCGCGGGAATGGTGGTGCTCGAGCGCGCCTCGCGCGCGCGATCCCGCGGGGCGCGCGCCTACGCCGAGCTGGCGGGCTACGGCAACTCGGCCGACGGCCACCATCTGACCGCACCGGACCCCGAGGGGCGCGGCGCGCTGCGAGCCATGCGTGCGGCTCTGGCCGACGCGGACCTCTCCCCCGATGCGATCGATGTCGTCAACGCGCATGGCACCTCGACCCCGCTCAACGACGTGACCGAGACTCTGGCTCTGCGCGCGGTGTTCGGCGCGCACGCTGGCCGCCTCATGGTGCACTCGACCAAGTCCATGATCGGGCACTCGCTCGGGGCTGCGGCCGCGATCGAGGCCGTGGTCGCCGCACTCACCGTCGCGCGCGGGGTAGTCCACCCGACGATCAACCTCGAACACCCCGATCCCGAGTGCACGCTGGACTACGTTCCGCACACGGCTCGCGAGGCGCGCGTGCGGGCAGTGACGTCGAACGCCTTCGGCTTCGGCGGTCACAATGGCGTGCTGGTGATGCGCGCGGTGTAGGAGTTGTAGAGGCGGGTGCGGCGTTCAGTACTTGAGCCGGACGGCGTCCTTGATCGCAGCTGTGGCCGAGTAGAGCGGTGCCACCCGATCGCGGCAGGATTCCAGGCCGATGCCGACAGGACCCGAGCGCCGGAGGGCCTGGGGGGACGCCAGTAGGTCCTTCATGCGTGAATCGCGCGCCTCTGCACTCTGGAACCGCAGCGGTGCAGGTGTCAGATGCAGGGCGGTGCTCACCACTCCCGCCACACCCGCCGGGGTATAGGGCAGCTCGTCATTCGTGTGGACGCCCGTCAAGCGCGACAGCGTCTCTCGCGTCCTCGAGTCCGTGAGCACGACGACGACGGAGGAGTCCCCGACTCCCCCGCGGTCCACCTCGAGCACGTTCGTCGCCTGTGCCGCGTCTCGCACGAGCCGGTAGCCGCGCGCACGTGTTCCGCGCAGAGCGCGGAGCGCCTCATCCAGGTCGATCGATGCGCGCACCGCGAGCTTCACCGTCATGGTGGGCGTCGAGACGCGCCAGGAGGCATAGCCAACCGCTGCCGCCACGATCAGCAGCACCACCGCCACCAGCACGCCTCGCCCGCGTGGCGGGTCGAGTGCGCGCTGCAGTTCGGCGACATCGCGGAATCGCTCCGTGGGATCGGCGGCCAGGCAGCGCCTGAGGATGGGATCTCAGCGGCGGCTGAGGGGATGCGGCTGTGGCTGTGTCCGAGGATCGGTCGGCTGGCCGGTCCCGGCGAGTGCCTGCGTCGGACCGGTGGGTGTGGTGATCGTGGACGCCAGTTCGACCGCGCGTTCGCGGGGGCGGAGGCGGGCCACCAGCTCATGCAGGATGACTCCGAGCGCATAGAGGTCGGAGGCGACGGACGACGTCCCGCCAGCCAGCAGCTCGGGTGCCAAGTAGCCCGGTGTTCCACAGGAGCTGCCCCGCTGGCTCGGCCCCTGGGCCAAGCCGAAGTCCATGATCACCGCGCGCGGTGCACCGTCGGCGGCGTGGCTCAGGATGATGTTCTGCGGCTTGACGTCGCCGTG
>CADEFY010000147.1 GCA_902826705.1 uncultured bacterium | reverse complement strand
GAGCGGGGGCCTGAGCTTCCCTCGTACGGGCAGCGACGGCACCGGCTACGCGCTGCTCGAGTCGCTGGGGCACACGGTGGTACCGACCGTGCCCGCGCTGACGCCGCTCGCCTCGGACGATGACCTGTGCCGCGGCGCGCAGGGCGTGACGCTGCCCGTGGACCTGGCGCTGTGGGTGGATGGCCGCGTGGCCGAGCGCGTGAGCGGATCGCTGCTGATCGCGCACTTCGGGTTCACCGGGCCCGCGGCGCTGGACCTGTCGCGCCACTGGCATCGCGCCGAGGGGCACACGCGACGCGTGACGGCGTCGTTGATCGCCGGGCTCACGCTGGAGCAGGCCGAGACCGCGTGGCTGGTGGAGGCCAAGCGACACCCCGGCCGTGGCGTGCGCGGGTTCTTCGCGCAGCGCATGCCCGACCGGCTCGCCGACATGATCACCGCGCAGTCGGGGCTGGGCGGCGTGACGATGGCGCAGACGCCGCGCTCACGGCGGACCGAGCTGCTGCGCGCCGTGCTCGAGTACGACCTGCGCGTGAGCGGCACCCTGGGCTACGAGAAGGCCGAGGTCACCGCAGGCGGCGTGCCGCTGAGCGAAGTCTCCGCGTCGACGCTCGAGTCGCGCCTGGCGCCCGGTGTGTTCCTGTGCGGCGAGGTGCTGGACGTGGAGGGGAGACTGGGCGGGTTCAACTTCCAGTGGGCGTGGTCGAGCGGGACGGTGGTGGGCAGGGCGGGCGCCGCTCCACGCTGACCCGCGCGCTCGCTCCAGAGCGACCTCTCGCCGCGACCGCCCTACCCCTCGCGATACTCCAGGACATCCCCCGGCTGGCAGTCGAGGGCCTTGCAGATCGCTTCGAGGGTCGAGAACCGGATCGCCTTGGCGCGGCCGTTCTTCAGGATCGACAGGTTGGCCAGCGTGATGCCCACGCGGCCCGACAGTTCGGTCACGCTCATCTTGCGCCTGGCCAGCATCACGTCGAGGTTCACGATCATGGGCACGTGAGCCGCCTCATACCGTGAGGTCGTGTTCGGACTTCATGTCCACGGCCTTCTGCATGGCGCGTTCGAGCAGCGCCATCGCGGTCGCCACCACGATCGAGCCCAACGAGAGGATCAGACCCAGCATCACCGGGCCTGCGTGGTCGTCCTCGGGACCCGTCACCAGGATCACGATTCCCACCACCACGAACGCCACCAGGGCGATCGCACAGCGCTTGATCGTGCGTACCGAGTGCACACCCGCGGCGGAGAACTCCGTGCTGCCGCCCGCAGCACCGAGCAGCTTGATCGCGTGGAAGAGCGCCCAGAAGAACGGCAGCGACCCCACGTACACGAACGCCAGGAACGGGTCCTTGAAGTAGATCTCGAACAGCGTGGCGTTCGCGTTCCTGCCTTCGACGTGCGGCTGCCACAGCAGGAACGTCAGGGCCGCGAGCCCCACCAGCACCAGCACCACGGTCAGGAACAGATTCGGTCCGCGTCGCATTGGACTGCCTCCCTTGGTTGGCCTGCGGGGCGCAGACTAGCGGGAGGGCTTATCGTTTGTCAATAAGAATCTATCGTTCTTCGAGGCCTCCTCCATCAGGCGGTCCCGTCGATGCGCCTCCGAACCGATCACGCCCACCGTTCGGCCTCTGAGCCTGCAGCTGCGCATCGCGCCGCGCCGCGTGGGCCCCGCCGGATCCAATGCGCACGCGGTCGTCGCTCATGAGAGACCTGCACTTCGGATGCACGGACCACGAGAGATCCCGGTTCGTAGGCTTGGTGCCCAAGGGTGTTGAACTGCAGCATGGGCCCGTGCATGGTCGTCAGCGACGGCCCGACTCGTCGCGCAGCGGCTCGAACCCACCCGCCGGACCAGGACCGAGGCACCCACTTGTACTCCGGCCGCAGCGTCGCTCTGGTGATCCCCGCACTCGACGAGGAGCAGGCGATCGGCGCACTGTTGTCGCGCGTGGACCGGACGCTCGTGGACCGCATCGTCGTCGCGGACAATGGATCGAAGGACGCCACGGCGCAGCGAGCGGCCGAACACGGGGCCCTCGTCGTGCGCGAGCCGAGGAGAGGCTACGGCAGTGCCTGCCTGAGAGCCCTGCGCGAGACCCAGGACATCGATCTGATCGTGTTCATGGACGCCGACGGCAGCGACGATCCGGATCAGATCGAGCCGCTGCTCGCGCGCTTGCTCGACACGGGCTCGGACCTGGTGATCGGCTCGCGTGTGCTGGGCCAGGCCGACCGTGGCGCCCTGACGCCGATCCAGCGCTACGGCAACGCGCTCGCGTGTTCACTCGTGCGCTGGTTCTGGGGGGTCGAGTACACCGACCTGGGGCCGTTCCGCGCGATCCGCCGCGAGACGCTCGAACGGCTCGAGATGTCGGATCCGGACTTCGGATGGACGATCGAGATGCAGGTCAAGGCCGCGCAGCGGCGCTTGCGCACTTGCGAGCTCCCCGTGCGCTGCCATGTGCGCGCCGCGGGTCGGAGCAAGGTGAGCGGGACGGTCTCCGGCGTGGTTCGAGCGGGCAGCCGGATCCTCGGGTACGTCTTCGAGGCGAGAGTCCGTGAGTGGCTCGGCCGCTGATCGGGTGCGCGCGGGGGCCGCTCCCGCGATCGCACTCGCCCTCGTCGCCTGGTGCGCCGGGCTCGGTCACGCAGATCTCACTGCGCGACCGTGGAACGCCCTGGCGACCTGGGGGGCCGCGGCCCTGGGCGCCGCCGTCGTCTGGCTCGCGTGGAACGGCCGCCCGGGGCGATGGGCGATCGTGCTCGGCGCGCTCGTGGCAGTGGCGGCTCGATGGCTCGTGTCGGGCACGCTTCATCCGCTCTCCGATGACATCGCCCGCTACGCGTGGGACGGCCGCGTGTTCGCCCACGGCATCAATCCCTACCAGTTCGCGCCGACGGCTCCGGAACTGGAGGCGCTTCGCCGCATGGGCCCAGCGCTGGCGCTCAATCACCCCGACCTGCACACGGTGTATCCGCCGCTGGCCCAGCTGGCCTTCACACTGGCCTGGCGCCTCGACCCCCAGGGCTTCGCAGGGTTCCGTGGGCTCGCACTCGCCGCGGAGACCGTCACGGTGCTGCTGCTCGCACGCGTGCTGGTCCGAGAGGGCCGTCCGCTGGCTCGCCTTGCGCTCCTCGCATGGCTCCCGCTCGCCGTGCTCGAGGGCCACGCCCCGGGCCACGTCGACACGCTCGTGATGCCCTTCGTCGTCGCCGCACTCACGAGCATCGAGTCGCGGCGCGCTGGGGCCGCGGGCTTCTGGCTGGGGCTGGCCGCGCTCATCAAGCCCTTCCCGCTCTTGATCGTCCCGGCTGCGCTGCGCGAGCTGGAGCCGCGCGGCCGGGCTCGGCTGCTCGCCACGATCGTGCTCGTCGTGGCGGTCGGCTACGCGCCGTTCGCCGGCGCGGGGCACTGGTTGTTCGACTCGATGTGGCGCATGGCGCGCCAGTGGGTCTTCAATGGCAGCCTCGCCGCGTTGCTCGCGGCATGGCTCGGGAACGGTCCCGCTCGGATCGTGTCGCTGATCGCGATGATCGCCGCCATCGTGGCAGCCGTGTCCCTGGGCGGCACGTTCCGTCGCCGCGTGGTGCTGGCGATCGTCGCGTTCGTGGCGTTCACGCCCACGCTGTATCCGTGGTACCTGGTCTGGGCGCTCCCGGTGCTCGTCCTCCAACCTCATCTCGCACTGCTCTCGGTCGTGGTCCTCGTCCCCCTGTCGTACCACGTGCTGATCCCATGGCAGGAGCTGGGCCTCTGGCGACTTCCCGCATGGGTGCCGATCGTGGAGTACGTGCCCTTCTACGCGCTCCTGGCGCTCGGGGCCTGGCGCCCGCGCGACCCGGTCGCGGGAGCGGATGCCCGATGAAGCCCCACCTCGTGGCAGAACGGCAGCGGGTCATCGTGTTCCTCAAGGTCCCGACGCCCGGAGCCGTCAAGACGCGGCTGATCCCCGCCCTCGGCCCGACCGGGGCCGCGTCGCTCTACCGCGCCATGGTGGGCGACCTGCTGCAACGACTCACGCGTCTGCGTGGCGTCGAGCTGGAGCTGCGCTTTGCCCCCCCGGGAGCCCGCGCCTCGATCCGGCGCTGGCTCGGGGGCCGGCACCGGCTCGCACCTCAGCGCGGTGCCGATCTGGGAGCCCGAATGGTCGCTGCGTTCCGTGATGCGTTCCGCGACGGCTGCTCGCGATGTGTGATCGTGGGCAGCGACGTGCCCGGCCTCGGGGCGCCCCATGTGGCCCGGGCGCTGGCTCGACTGGAGCGGAGCGACGTCGTCCTCGGCCCATCGCGCGATGGGGGCTACTACCTCGTGGGCCTCGGCGCGCCTCGGCCGCGCCTGTTCATGCGTATGCCGTGGAGCACGGCGATGGTCCTGTACGAGACGCTGAGCAGGGCGGCCCAGCAGGACCTGCGCGTGGGCATGCTCCGCACGCTGGCGGACGTCGACGAGCCCGCCGACCTCGCCCGGCTGATCCGGCGCGTGTCCCGCGATCCGGATGCGGTCCGGCATTCCCCTCGCCTCGCGGCGTGGTGCGCGTCCGCGGGGGCGCGCCGCATCAGGGCACCGCAGGCTCCAGCCCGAGGTCGCGCAGGAGCACCTCGTCGCCCGGCGCGTTCGACTTCCAGTAGGCGAGCCGCTTCGTCCCGGTGAGTTCGCCGACATCAGTGCCACCGAGCGAACGTGCGCCCGTCTCGGCGGTCCATGCCCAGCGCACGACGCGGTGCGGATACGCGCGCTCGATGTCGAATCGTCCCGACCGCCCATCCCCGGGGCGCACCTCATACACGTCGCAGACGATCGAACCGGCAGGCACTCGGACCGTCGCGGGTGTCGCCAGCCGCCGGATCGTCGCGCGCGTCCACGACGCCTGCCGGTGCGCGAGCCGGCGATAGAAGGGACTGGCCAGGAACGGCACTTCGCGTTGTGCGCCAGGATCGAGCCACGGGCCGCGGAGCCCGCGCAGCAGCACGAAGAGCTGGTCCTCCTGGATCCCCCCAGCCGGGATCGGGATCGTGCGCTGCGCGGATTCCCCTTCGAAGTAGCTGTCGATGCGCTGCGCGAGTGAGCCGCCGGTCACGTCCAGTTGTTCGTGCACCTGGCCGCACCATTCCGAGCTGGTGAAGGAGAGCTTGAGCGGCGCGAAGTCGCTGGAGGTCGAGAACAGCGAGAGGGCGGTGTGGTAGTCGTAGATCCCGGTCTGGAAATCGCGGACCAGGATGAGCTTGAGCACCTCCACCGCATCGGCGGGAGTCCGCGCGGGGTCGTCGAGCTTCACGTGCCGCGAACGGCTGAAGGGCTCGGTGACATAGATGGTCACGCCACGTCCGGCGCGCCGGTGCCCATAGCGCTGGACACTCAGACGATAGCCGCTGAGCTCAGCTCTGCCATCGTGCCAGTGGGCTCCGAACTCGGGGTCGGCCGCCCGCACGGTCGTGACCGGTGCAGTGAGCATCACGGCGACGAGGATCGTGGGCACGAGTCTCATGCGCGCTCCGGCAGGCCCGAGTGGCGGGCTGCGGACGTCGAGGAGTGGCGTGGGCGCCATCGGGCCAGCAGGGACAGGGTTCCCATCAGCCCAAGCCCGCCGGCCATGAGCAACAGGAACGGAGCGGAGCGCGTGTGCCCCGAGTTCCACGCCCAGACCGCCGCACAGGCGAAGGCCAGGGCGAGTGCGACCTCGGCGATCGCGGCGAGGTCGGGCCGTGCACGATAGGCGTCGGCGCGCATGGTCGAGGCATCCTCGCCGGTCTTGGGGGTTCGCTCCCATGCCCCGAGCGAGGGGAGCAGGCCGCCGCACACCGCGATCGTATTGTTGACCGCGAGTCCTGCACCCACCAGCAGCGCGCTCGCGACGTCGGCGAGCGCACGCGGCAGGCGCTCGGTCCCTGCGCGCTGGCCGGCGAGGAGGAACAGTCCGACGGGGACGAGGCCGATGGCCAGCGCCGCGAGGTCGAGTGCCACTGCGATGGAGTGGGGCAGGCGGGAGGGAACCGCCAGGACAGCCGGCAGCAGGAGTCCCGCGACCAGCGTGAGGACGTATGCGGAGTTGGCCGTCAGGTGGAACGTCGCCTCCAGTCGGACGCGGAGCGGTAAGCGCGAACGCCACAGCCCGGGCAGGATCTTGCGAGCGGTCTGGATCGAGCCCCGTGCCCAGCGACGCTGCTGCGATCGCAGCGCGAGCACGTGGGAAGGCAGCTCGGCGGGGACCACGACTTCCGGCGCGATCACGAACCTCCAGCCCGCGAGCTGTGCGCGGTAGCTCAGATCCAGGTCCTCCGTGAGGGTGTCGTGCGACCAGCCACCCGCATCCTCGATGCAGCGCCGCCTCCATGCGCCGGCTGTGCCGTTGAAGTTGAAGAACAGGCCAGCGCTCATCCGCGCCTCATGCTCGATCCGGAAGTGCGCATCGAGCATGGCCGCCTGAGCGCGCGTGAGTAGCGAGCGGTCGCGATTCAGGTGTCCCCAGCGCGCCTGCACCATGCCCACGGCGGGATCGGCGAAGTAGGGCACGATGCGCTGCAGGAAGTCCGGTGGCGGCACGAAGTCGGCGTCGAAGACGACCACGATCTCCCCCCGGGCCACGTCGAGTCCGTCTGCGAGTGCGCCTGCCTTGAAGCCCCGCCGTTCATCCCGGTGGAGCATCGCGATCGAGATGCCACGTGCGCGCCAGTGCTCCACTGCCTGCGCCGCACGTTCACGGGTGTCGTCCGTGGAGTCATCCAGCACCTGGATCTCGAGCCGATGGGCGGGCCAGTCGAGCGATGCGGTTGCATCGATGAGCCGCTCGGCGACCGCGCGTTCGTTGTAGAGCGGGAGCTGGACCGTCACCATGGGAATCGGTCCGTCGAGCCGATCCGGTGGCGCAGGAGCAGGCCGGTGTGCCCAACGCCACAGCGTGACGAGTCGGTGTGCGGCGTATCCGAGCAGCACGACCTGCGAGGCGGCGAACGCCGCCACGGCGAGCGTCCACGGCCATGGCAGGTGGAGCGCATCGCGCGGGCTCACGAGCGTGCCTCGGGTCGTGCGCGCACGGGTGAGGCCATCAGCGAATCGACGGAGACCAACTCTCCATCGCGCCCCACGCTCCCGAACTGCAGGACCCCGGTGGGGCAGCTCTGCACGCAGGCCGAGCACCGCACACACTGGGGATCCTGCATGGGGCGGCCACGGCTCGCGAATGCCATCACATCGATGCCCTGGTGGCAGACCGACGTGCAGACGTTACAAGAGATGCACTTCTTCTTGTCCGCC
>CADEFY010000146.1 GCA_902826705.1 uncultured bacterium | reverse complement strand
GGGTGCGGTTCTCATACGAGTTGGAGAGCAGGCTGTCCGGGGTGGTGTAGCCGCCCGTGGCGGCGTCGAACTGCAGTGCGCGCGCATCGGACTCACTGCGTGTGAGCGAGGGGTTGTAGAAGAGCTGCGCCTGCACGGCGCCCGAGAGCGGCTCGGTGTAGGCGATGCGAGAGGACAGCGAGTTCGTGGTGGTCAGCGTGTTCGTGCGCTGGTCGAGCGTATCGCTGCTGACCGCGGTGCCCGTGTAGTAGTCGGTCAGCGAGAACTGGTCGGTGTCCGCGTCGCGGCGGTTGCGGCCCATGTTCACTTCGGCGGTCACGTTGCGGCCGCGCTTGGCGAAGCGACGGCGCAGCGTGAGGCGGTTGGACAGGTTGTCGCCCACCGTGCGCGTGCCCGATTCGTTGTGGGCGGCGCTGAGGAGCGAACCCAGCGTGCTCACGTTGCGGGCGTCCTCGAGCGACGTGACGTCGTTGTCCTGGAAGTAGAGCCGCGGCGCCATGATGATCGAGTTGAGCGAATCCGGGTTCCACTCGAAGCGCGCATCGAAGCGCTGGTTGCCGTTGCCCGTGCGACTCGTCGAGCGCTGGTCGTAGAACAGGATCGAGTCCTGCGGCGGCACGTACTCGCGCGCCAGCAGCTGGTCGTTGTCGTTGTCGGCGTCGTTCAGGAACAGGCTGGCGCTGGCCTTCATGCGCGGCCCCCACTCGCCCACGTAGTTCATGCCGCCCGAGTGCGTGGTGCTGATGCCGTTCTGGTTGCCCACGAAGAAGCTGCTCGGGTCGAACTGCCCGCCGCCGAAGCCGCGCCCGCCCATGAACATGCGCGGGCCGCCTCCGCCACCACCGCCGCCGCGACCCATCATCATGAAGCGCGGGCCACCGCCGCCGCCACCGCCGCCGGAGCCGCTCAGCGCACCGAACAGGTCCTGGGGCGAGAAGTTGCGCTGGTTGATGTTGTTGGACATGCCCAGCAGCGTGAGCCGCGTGGGACCGCGCACCCACGTCGCGTTGCCCCCTGCCTGATAGCGGTCCTGGTCGCCGTAGCCCGCGTAGACCTTGCCGAATCGCGCCTTCTGGTCGCGCAGGATGAAGTTCATGGTGCGCTGCGACTGTCCGTCGTCGAAGCCGCTGAACTCCGCCTGGTCGCTCGCGCGGTCGTAGACCTGGATGCGGTCGACCACGTCGGCGGGCAGGTTGCGCATCGCGGCGGTGGGATCGCTGCCCATGAACGGCCGGCCGTTGACCAGCACCTGCTGCACCTGTTCGCCCTGGGCGCGCACCTGACCGTTCTCCATGGTCACGCCGGGCAGCTTCTGCACCAGGTCCTCGGCGGTCGCATCCTTGTGGGTCTTGACGGCGCTCGCGCGGAACTCCGTGGTGTCGGCCTTCTGCGCCGCGGGCGCGGGAGACTCCGTGACCGTGACGCCCGGGATGTCCACCGAGGCCGGGGTCATCGCGAGCACGCCGGCGTCCTGCCCCGCCTTCGTGACCGGGATCACCATGCGCAGCGGCTCGTATCCCAGCCGCAGGGCCTCGAGCCGGTAGCGATGGACTCCCAGGCCGCGGATCTCGAACGTGCCGTCGTCCTTGCCCGTCACCTGCAGCACCACGGACGTGTCCGCGAACTGCGTGAGCTTGACCTGCACGCCGCTCACGGGGTTCTGGGTGATCGCGTCGCGGAAGAGGCCCTTGAGGCTGGGGGCCTGCGCCATGGCGGCGGCGGGGGCGAGGAGCAGCAGGAAGGACAGCAGCAGGGCCCGTGCACGCATTCTGAGGATCCCGTCCGGGGTGGAGGAGTGGGGCGGACCGTTCGTGACGAACGAGGGTAGCGGTTCGTTCCCGGGCCCGCCGGGCGCGTGCGCCGCGCACAGGGGGCCCGCGTGCCGCGCTCGTCGATCAGACAGTCCGGAGCCGGGCACGGTTGGGACAGGTGTTCGCCGGGCATGCCGCGGACGTAGGAACAGGGGATATCCCAACCTCGGAGGACCCATGCGCCACTCACTCGCCCCGCTCTGCCTCGCCGCACTCGCCCTGCTCGCCGCATCGGTCGCGGCTCAGGCCCAGACCTCCTCGCCCAACGCGGGTGCGCTGGCCATGCTGCATCCCGATCCGCTGCGCGCTCCGGTGCTCGTGGTGCCGCAGGCCGACTCCGGGTCACTCATGCTCGCACTCGACATCCGCGACGGCACGACCGACGTATATGCCCAGCGCCTCGACCGCCGCGGCCGGCCGCTGCTCGGCGAAGCGGGGGTGCGGGTGCTCGACGTACCGGACAACAACCAGAACTACGTCATGCTCCCCGACGGCGCGGGCGGCATCCTGCTGGCCGAATCCGTCTTCCGCGGCGCCACGCGTCGCGACATCGTGCTGCGCCGCGTCGCCCCTGATGGGTCGCTGCCCTACGGGGCCAGCGGCATCGTGATCTGCAACGCGCCGCACGATCAGACGCAGCCGAGGCTGCTGCCCGGGCCGTCGGGCTCGTACTACGTGTCATGGATCGATGCGCGCACGGACTCCAACTTCTACCGTGACGTGTACCTGCAGCGTGTCTCGCTCGCGGGCGCGCCGCAGTGGGCGGCGAACGGCGTGCTGGTCAACTCGGCGACGCAGCGCGCGGGGGAGGCGTACGGCCTCGAGGGCTTCTGCACGGATGGCTCGGGAGGCGCGATCATGCTGTGGCAGACGAACGGTGCCGTCACGGGCCGCGCGCAGAAGCTGAACAGCTCCGGGTTCCTGCAGTGGGGATCGAACGGCGTGCCCGTGGGCACGTCCAACCGCTTCCCTCGCGCGATCGTCGGCGACGGCGCGGGCGGTTTCTGGGGCCAGATCAGCGATTGGGATGGCACCAACAACTCGTTCTACGTGCAGCACGTGCTGAGCACCGGTGCGCAGCAGTTCGCCGGGCTGGGGCTGAGCTATCACCCGCCACATCCCGGCAATGTGGCCAGCCAACTCACGACCAACGGCGCCGGCGGTTGCTTCCTGTGGGGCATGAAGACCTATTACAGCTCGCCGAGCTACCAGTTGTTCATGCGCCAGGAGGTGAGCAGCACGGGCGTGCTGCTGCGCGGCCCCGAGGGCGAGCCGGTGCCGGGCGGCGCCTCGACCAATGCGGTCGTCACCGAGGCGGCGGGCGCCATCCTGGTGGCGACCGACGTCGCGCTGGAACAGGGCGGCCGGACGCGGTGGCGCGTGCAGCGCTACGGATACGACGGCATCGGGCTGTATCCCGGCGTGGGGCTCTACTACGGACGCGAGGAGCCGCAGGCGGCGGTCATCTCACCGGTGTTGGGGCTCGGCAGCAACGGCCTGTTGGGCGTGGCGTGGGGCGATCTTCGCTATGCATCGCCTTCCTCACCCGTCAACGCCCAGGCGTTCGCACAGGTGTTCACCTCCAGCGGCGTGCGGCTGTACGACGACCGCGAAGTGCCCGTGCTGGTGTCGGCGCGCGATGCCGCGAACGACCAGGGCGGCTTCGTGCGGGTGACGTGGAACGCCACCACTGTCGATCTGCCCGCCACGCGAGCGCTCACCGGCTATCGCGTCTGGCGCGCGCTGCCCGCTGCGGCGGCCGCCAAGATGGCCCGGCCGGAGCATGACGGACTGTTCCAGCGCGACGGCCGCACGCTGCTGCTGGCGGCCGACCTGTTCTGGGAGCTCGCGGGCACGCAGGTGGCCGTCACGTTGCCGACCTACGCCCTCACGGTGCCCACGATGCAGGACTCGATCGCCGGCGCGGCCGCCGACCAGACGTTCCTGGTGGAGGCGTACGACGACTCGAGCCACCACTGGTTCAGCAACACACTCGTGGCGCACTCGGTGGACAACCTCGCCCCGGGCGCCATCACCTCGGCGGTGGGCTTCTTCGCCAGCGGCGCGACGACGCTCTACTGGAACGGCGTCGCGGACGCGGACCTGAGTGGCTATGAGGTCTTCCGCGGCACCTCGCCGGGGTTCGTGCCGAGCGACGCGAACCGGATCGCCACCACGACGCAGCTGACCCTGTCCGATCCCTTCGGTGCACCGAGCTATTACCGGATCGCCGCGCGCGACGTGCACGGCAATCGCGGTCCCTCGGCTCTGGTGGTCCCCAACGGCACGCTCGCGGCCGACGACGCGCCGCGCGAGTTCAAGCTGCGCGCGCAGTGGCGCGCGGCGGACGGTACGCTCGCGCTGGGGCTCGACCTGCCCGGCGCCGACGCGGGCCGGCTCGAGCTGTTCGACGTGAGCGGCCGGCGCGTGTGGGCGGCGCCCTATCGCACCGATGCGGCGACCGCGCTGAGCTTCCGCGTGGGGCGCGGCGTGCATGTCCCCGCCGGGCTGATGCTGGCGCGGGCCACCAGCGAGAGCGGCCAGCAGCGGGTGGCGCGCACGATGGTGGTGCGCTAGCGCGCGGCTCGCAGCGAGTCCGCTCGCACGGAGTCCGCGGCCGCGCGCACGGCCGCGGACTCGGCGTGCCGGCCGAGCGCGGCATACTCGGCGATCAGGTCCTCGCGCCCGCTCGCCAGCCACGCGGCTGGGGCCTCACTCTGCGCGGCGAGCAGGTCATGGCCCGCCCGCGTCTCGGTGAGCGCCTCCTCGAAGCGCCGCTGGCGCAACAGCGAGCGGCCGAGGCGCAATCGCGTGATGCCGACGAACTGGTGGTCGGCCGGCAGCGTCTCGGCGTAGCGACGCAGCGCCTCGCGGAACATGGGCTCTGCCACGGCGGGCTTCTGGCGGTCCATCGCCACCGCGCCCAGGTTGGTGATCGCCAGACCGATCAGATAGTGCTTGTCGTCGTAGGCGCGGCGGTAGATCCCGAGCATGCGTCGGAACCCGGCCTCGGCGTCGTCGTAGCGCTGTTCGCGCTGCGCCACACGGGCGATCTCGTTGACGGTGCTCGCCACGCTCGGGTGATCCGGGCCGAACACGTGCTCGCGGATCAGGAGCGCACGCTGCAGCACCTGCGTCGCCTCAGGCAGCCGGCCCTGCGGGATCAGCGTGCGACCGATCATGGTGAGCGTGGCCGCTGTCTCGAAGTGGTCCTCGCCGTACCACTCGCCGTAGATGGCCAGCGCCTGGCGGTAGTAGCGCTCGGCCTCGGCCCAGTGCCCCCATTCGAACTGGATCGCACCCAGGTTGATCAGATCACTGGCGACGTGCGGGTGATGATCGCCATGCAGGCCGCGGTCCAGCGCCAGCACCATGCGATTGATCGAGTCGGCCTGCTCGTAGTGCCCGGAGTAGAAGTGGCAGTTGGCGAGCTGGGTCAGCGTCTCCGAAGCCTCGGCCGCGGGCACTTTGGCGATCGAGTCCAGGCGCGCAGCACGAGTGAGCACGTCGATCGCCTGCGGGTAGTCGCCGCGCAGCTCGAGCACCGCACCCAGTGCGGTGTGCGCCCGTGCCACCAGCAGCGGGTCCGACGGCCGCGCGCGCTCGGCGCGCGCGAGCCCGTCCCGCACCAGCGCCTCGGCATCCTCGAGCTGCGACTGGTCGCCGCGCAGCAGTCCCAGCGCGACGAGGCTCTTGGCCACATCGGGGTGCTCGGCGCCCAGTCGCGTGCGGCGCACCGCGAGCGCCGCCTGCAGCAGCGTGTCCGCCTGTTCCATGCGGCCGAGCGTGCGGTGCAGTTCGCCCAGCGTCTGGAAGAGCTCCGCCTGCACCGCGGGCTCGGCGTCGAGCATGCGCGCCTCACGCACGCCACTTGCGAGCAGGCTCACCACGCGCAGCGTGTCCGAGGGGCCCGCGGTCGCGTCGCCGCCGTCGAACAGGCCCAGCATGAATCGCTGGATGCGCATGCTGCGCGCGCTCTCGGACAGCGCCGCGTTGCGGGCCTGTGTCAGCCGCACGGTGTATGTGGCGACGAGCGCGATGACGCCCACGAGCACGGCCGCCGTCACGGCGAGCGGCTGCCAGTGCCGGCGGGCGAACTTGCCCAGACGGTAGCCCGCCGTGTCGGGGCGCGCCTCGAGTGGCTCGCCCTGCAGCGTGTGATCGATGTCGCGCAGCAGCGAATCCACGGTGCGGTATCGCCGCGCCGGATCCTTCTGCATCGCGGTCATCACCAGCACATCGAGGTCGGCCCAGCCGGCGCCACGGTCCCGGCTGCGGCCGTGCACCGAGGGGCGCGGCGGATCGACCTCGCCCACGATGCGGTCCACCTCGGCAGCCGACCTCCCCGTGAGGTCGTGGGGCGGCTGGCCGGCGAGCAGTTCGTAGAGCACCACACCCAGCGAGTACACGTCGGTGTGGATGCCCAGGCTGCCGCCGCGCAACTGCTCGGGCGCGGCGTAGGCGGGAGTCATGAGCCGCAGCTCGGTGCGCGTGCGCGTGCGCTCGGGCGCCAGATCCTCGACCTGCTTGGCGATCCCGAAGTCGAGCAGCTTCACCTGGCCGCCGCCGGTGACGAGGATGTTGGACGGCTTGAGGTCGCGATGGATCACCGCATGCTGGTGCGCGTGCAGCACGGCTTCGCACACCGCGCGGAACAGGCGCAGCCGCTCACGCGTGTCGCAGCGGTGCAGATCGCAGTAGCGGTCGAGCGGCAGCCCCTCCACGTACTCCATGGCGAACCACGGGGTGTGGTCCGGCAGCACGTCGGCGTCGTAGATCCGCGCGATCGACGGGTGATTGAGCTGCGCGAGCGTGCGCTGCTCCGCCGCGAAGCGCTCGCGCCGCGCGGGGGAGGCCCAGGCATCGCGCAACAGCTTGATCGCGACCAGGTTCTTGAGGTCGGTGCGCTCGGCCAGGAACACCACGCCCATGCCGCCCTCGCCGAGCAGGCGCAGCAGCCGGTAGGGCCCGATCTCGCGCGGCATCGACGGCCCGTCCGCGGCATCCGCCACCACGCCCGCCGCGGCGGCGGCGAGACCGTGGTCGAGCAGCGTGTCGCCGCCCGAGTCCTCGGCGAGCAACGCACGGACGTCCGCGGCCAGTGCCTCGTCGCCGGCCGCACCCGCCGTCACGAACGCGTCGCGTTCGCTCGCAGGCTGCTCGAGCGCGCGGTGGAACAGGTCCTGCACTCGCTGCCAGTGCGCGGTGTCCATCAGTCGCGCCCGGCGCGAGCCGGCAGGGTACGTCGCGCCGCGATCACGATCCGCGGCGCATCTCGAGCGCCAGCCAGGCGCGTGCAGCACGCCAGTCGCGCAGCGCCGTGGCCTCGGAGATGCCGAGCTGTTCCGCCGCCTCGGCCACACTCAGTCCGGCGAAGAACCGGCTCTCGACCAGTTGCGCCTGGCGTGCATCGAGCCGCGCGAGTGCCGTGAGCGCCGCGTCGAGC
>CADEFY010000145.1 GCA_902826705.1 uncultured bacterium | reverse complement strand
GTGCGGGTTCTCGCACATCTGCGGCATGCCCGTGGCCATACTCGCCAATCAGGGGATCCTGTTCTCCGAGAGCGCACTCAAGGGCACGCACTTCATCGAGCTGGCGGCGCAGCGCGGCGTGCCGCTGCTGTTCCTGCAGAACATCACGGGCTTCATGGTGGGCCGTCAGTACGAGCACGGCGGCATCGCCAAGGATGGCGCCAAGCTGGTGCATGCCGTCGCCAATGCGCAGGTGCCCAAGATCACCGTGGTGATCGGCGGCAGCTTCGGGGCGGGCAACTACGGCATGTGCGGACGCGCTTACCAGCCGCGCTTCCTGTACATGTGGCCCAATGCGCGCATCAGCGTGATGGGCGGCGAGCAGGCCGCGAGCGTGCTGGCGCAGGTCAAGCAGGCCCAGGTGCAGAGCAAGGGCGGCAGCATGAGCGAGGCCGAAGTACAGGCGTTCAAGCAGCCCATCCTCGACACGTATGACCGCGAGGGCAGCCCGTACTTCTCCACGGCGCGGCTGTGGGACGACGGCGTGATCGACCCCGCGAGCACGCGTGACGTGCTGGCGCTGTCGCTCTCAGCGTGCCTCGACGCCCCCATCCCGGAACCCCGTTTCGGCGTGTTCCGGATGTGACGCACTCGGAGCCTGCGGCATCACGTAGCAGCGCATGACACCCACGACGCTCTCGCTGGTCCTCGTCTCCGCGGTCATCCACGCGGTGTGGAACCTGTGGACCAAGCAGCTGGGCGACGGCGTGCGGCGCGGCACGCTCATGTGGGTGCTCGTCACGATCTCGGCCGTGTCCTACGCGCCGGTCGCGCTGGGGATCGCGCGCACGTCCGGCTGGCGTCCCGACGCCACGGCGCTGCTGCTGATCGCGGGCAGCGGGCTGATCCACGTGATCTACTTCATGTGCCTGCTCACGGGTTACCGGCGCGGCGATCTGTCGGTGGTCTACCCGCTCGCGCGCGGCACGGGACCGATGCTCGCGGGGCTTGCGGCGCTCGTGGTGTTCGCCGAACCGGCCACGCCCTGGACGCTCACGGGCATCGCGCTGATCGGCGGCGGTGTGTTCGTGGTGTCCGGGCCGCTCGGGGCGGGCGCTCACGACGCGCGGCTCGCCGCCGGTATCCGCTGGGGGCTGGCGACGGGCGCGCTCATCGCCGTCTACACGTTGTGGGATGGCTGGGCCGTCAAGCGCGCGGCGATCCCGCCGGTGCTCTTCTACTGGGCGGGCGAGTTGGTGCGCGTCGTGCTCTTCACGCCCTCGGCGATCGCCGACCGAGGCGGTGTGCGCGACCTGCTGCGCACGCAGCCGTGGCGCGTGCTCGGGATCGCGCTGCTCTCGCCGCTCAGTTACATGCTCGTGCTGATCGCCATGAGCCTCGGGCCCGTCAGCCACATCGCGCCCGCGCGCGAGATCGGGATCCTGATCGGCGCGTGGCTGGGCGGGCAGGTGCTGGGGGAGGCCGCGAGGCGGCGGCGCGTGCTCGCTGCGGCACTGTTCGTGGCCGGTATCCTGCTGCTGGCGCGAGGTTAGCCCCCCCTCTTGCCGACGCGGTCGGCTGCCGAGACTTGCACGGGTGTCCTGATCCGGCCACCGAGGGCGCCGCATGGATCCGCAGAAGAAGCCGTTCCGCAAGGAACCCAAGAACATCGTCTACGAGATCGACGGGTCCACCTACGGGCTCGACGACCATCTCGTGGCGGCGATCCGGGCCGCGATCGCCGAGCGGATCAAGACCAACCAGCTCGAGGTGCCGCGGCTGCCGCAGGCGGCGGCGCGCATCATGCAGCTCTCGCAGAACCCCGAGACTGGGCTCGAGGACCTGGTGGAGACGATCTCCACGGACGCGGCGCTCGCCACGCGCGTGCTGGTCATGGCCAACTCCGCGGCCTACGCCAGCGGGCAACGCGTCGAGAGCCTGCAGCAGGCGCTCATGCGGCTCGGGTTCAACGCGGTCCGCGACATGGTGTTCGCCGAGTCGCTTCGCATGCGCATCTTCTCCGCGCGCGCCTACCGGCCGCTGCTCGAGGCATCCTGGAAGCTGTCGCTCGGTACCGCGATCGCCTGCGAGGCGCTGTCCAAGGTCACGGGCATCGAGCGCGAGAGCGCGTTCCTGCTGGGCCTGCTGCACGACACCGGCAAGCCCGTGCTCGTGCACTCGGTCTCCGAGATCGAGCGCGCCAACAAGGGCCAGTCGCTCGGCGCTGAGGTCGTCGAGATCCTGCTCACGCAGATGCACGAGGAGGTCGGCGCCCACGTGCTCGAGAAGTGGGGCATGCCGGCCGCCTTCGTGGAGGTGGCGCGCGACCACCAGTTCTACAAGAGCGCCACCTGCACGCCGGCACAGCGCCTGGTACACGCCGGCACGCTGGTCTGCCGCCACCTCGGCATCGGCGAGCTCGACCAGGACGTCACGTTCACGCTCGAACGCGTGTTCCGCGACCTCGACCTGGGCGACGACGAGAAGATGGCGCCCATCGTCGAGTCGGTGCGCGAGGGCACGGAGCGCATGCTGTCGGGGTTGGAGGAGGCCGCGTAGGGCGCGGATCATCGCGCGGGATTGAGCGCGGGCTCGCGCGTCCGTATGCTCGCGGCCCGTTCCTGCCGCCCCCTTTCGCCCCGGAGCCCCCATGACGCTCATCGACGTGCAGCGCGAAGGGCCTGTCGCGCGCGTCTGGTTCGACCGCCCCGAAGCCCACAACGCGCTCAACGCCGACGTGGGCCGCCAACTCGTGGCGGCGCTGCACGCACTCGCCGATGACGTGAGCTGCCGCGTGGTGGTGCTGGGCGGACGCGGGCCGTCGTTCAGTGCGGGCGCCGACATCGGCGCCATGAAGGCGAGCGCGTCGGCGACGTTCGAGCAGAACCTGGCTGAGGCCGAGACGCTGGCGGGCATGTTCGCGGCACTCGGCGACTTCCCCAAGCCGGTCGTGGGGCGCGCGCATGGCAACGTGTTCGGCGGGGGCGTCGGGTTCGTGGCGTGCTGCGACATCGTGGTGGCCGCCGATGACGCGAAGTTCGGGCTCACCGAGGTGCGTCTGGGGATCCTGCCCGCCATCATCAGCCCCTACGTGATCCGCCGGCTGGGGGATCGCTGGGCGCGCGAGTTCATGCTCACCGGCGAGCGTTTCGGCGCGGCTGAGGCCCTGCGCATCGGGCTCGTGCACCACGTCGTGCCGGCGGCCGAACTCGACGCCAAGGTCGACGAACGCGTGCGCGAACTGCTCATGGGCGCGCCCGAGGCGCAGAAGCGCGTGAAGCGGCTGCTCGAGCTGTGGGCCGACGTGGGCTGGGAGGAGTACCGCTCCGCGCTGCCGCGCACGCTCGCCGAGGTGCGCTCGGGCGAGGAGGCGCGAGACGGGCTGGCCGCGTTCTTCGAGAAGCGCAAGGCCAAGTGGCTGAGCTGACGCCGGGATCGCGCGTGTTCCGCCGAGTGCTCATCGCCAACCGCGGCGAGATCGCCTGCCGCATCGCGGCCACGCTGCACGAGATGGGCATCCAGTCGCTGGGCGTTCACTCCGACGCCGACGCCGGCGCCATGCACACGCGCGTGTGCGACGCGTCCGTGCGCATCGGCCCGGCCGAGGCGCGGCAGAGCTACCTGGACATCGACGCGGTCGTCGCGGCTGCGCGCGATCATGGCGCCGATGCCGTGCACCCGGGCTTCGGGTTCCTTGCCGAGAACGCGGCGTTCGCCGAGGCCGTGGAGGCCGCGGGCCTCACGTTCATCGGGCCGACGCCCCAGCAGATCCGCGACATGGGCGACAAGCGCGCGGCGCGCCGCATCGCCGAGCAGGCGGGCATGCCGATCGTGCCCGGCGCCGAGGGCGACGACATCGACGCACTCGCGGCAGCCGCCAGGACGATCGGCTACCCGGTCATGGTCAAGGCGGCGCTGGGCGGCGGCGGCAAGGGCATGAAGCCCTGCGCCGATGAAGCCGAACTGCGCGAGGCCGTCGAGAGCGCGCAGCGTGTGGCGCGCTCGGCGTTCGGCGACGCGAGCGTGTACCTCGAGAAGCTGGTCACGCATGCGCGCCACATCGAGGTGCAGGTGCTGGGCGACGGCCACGGCAGTGCCGTGCATCTGTACGAGCGCGAGTGTTCGCTGCAGCGGCGGCACCAGAAGGTGTTCGAGGAGGCGCCCTCGCCTGCCGTCACCGCCGAGCAGCGTGCGGCGATGTGCGCCGCAGCCGTGCGGTTGGCCGAGACCGTGGACTACCGCGGCGCCGGTACGATCGAGATGCTGCTCGCGCCCGATGGCCGGTTCCACTTCCTCGAGATGAACACGCGGCTCCAGGTGGAGCACCCGGTCACCGAGCTCGTGACCGGCGTCGATCTGGTGCGCGCGCAGTTGCACGTGGCCATGCACGGCGACCTGCCGTTCGAGCAGAGCGCGCTGCATCGTCACGGTGTGGCGATCGAGGCGCGTGTGTACGCCGAGGACGCCGCACATGGGTTCCTGCCACAGGCGGGCACCGCGATGCGCGTGCGCTGGCCGCATGGCCCGTTCGTGCGTGTCGACCGCGGGCTCGAGGCCGGGGACGCGGTGCCGGTGCACTACGATCCCATGCTCGCCAAGGTGATCGCGTTCGGCGCATCGCGCGAGGCCGCGCTGGCGCGGCTCGCGGGCGCGCTCGATGCCACGCGCATCCACGGCGTGATCACCAACCTGCCGTTCCTGCGCGCGCTGGCGCGCGATCCGCGTGTGGCGGCTGCGGCGTTCGACACCGAGTGGATCGAGCGCGAGTTCCTCGCGGGGTTCGAGGCGCTGGTGCAGGCTCCCGCTCCCGACCTGGCGCTCGCCGCGGCGGCGATCGCCGAGTCGCTCGGCACCGCCGCCCCGAGCTCCGGTCCAGCGGCGGGAGGCACGGCGCCTGTCGCGCCCGACCCGTTCACCGCGCTGGGCCGCTGGCGGCTGCCGGGAGGCGCATCATGAAGAGCCTGTGGCGTGACGGCGAGCGGCAGCGCGAGGTCGAGCTGACGGCGCTCGGCGACGGGCGCTACCGGGTGCGTGTCGACGAGGCCACGTTCGATCTGCACGCGGCGGTGATGCCCGACGGGCGCATGCAGCTCTCGCACGATTCCGGCAGCACCGTGGCCGAGGTGACGGCCGTCGGCACGCGGCGGTTCGTGCGCGTGGGCACACTCGAGTTCGTGCTCGATCGCGAGAGCGCAGCCAGGCGGCGCAGCGGCGCGGGTGCGGGCGGCGGACTCGAAGCCCCCATGCCCGGCGTCGTCACGCGCGTGCTCGTGATCGTGGGCGACGTGGTCGAGAAGGGACAACCGCTCATGGCGCTCGAGGCGATGAAGATGGAGCACCTGATCCGTGCGCCACGCGCCGGCCGCATCGCGCGACTCGCCGCCGCAACCGGCCAGATGGTGCAGGGCGGCGCGACGCTGGCCGAGCTGGAGGAGTGAGCTGAGCTTCCGTCGCTATGTGGCGATCGGCGACAGCTCCACCGAGGGGCTCGACGACCCGGACGGCCTCGGCGGCTATCGCGGCTGGGCCGACCGGTTGGCGCAGCGGCTCGCGGATCTCAACGGAGGCATCGAGTACGCCAACCTCGGCGTGCGCGGCGTGCCGACGCGTGACCTGCGCGACGTGCAACTGCCGCAGGCGCTCGCCATGCGCCCCGACCTGACGTCCCTCTTCTGCGGCACCAACGACGTCCTGTCACGTCGCTTCGATGACGCGGCGTTCGCGGCCGATCTGCTGCACATGCAGTCGGCGCTGCGTGCGCAGGGATCCGAGGTCGTGGGTTTCACCCTGCCCGACCTCACGCCGCTGATCCCGGCGGCGCGCCGCATCGCGCCGCGCATCGCGCGCATGAACGCGATCCTCACCGAGACGTCGGCGCGGACCGGCGCGCACGTCGTCGACTTCGCCGCGCATCCGGTCGCGGTGGATCCACGCCTCTGGAGCCACGACCGCATCCACGCCAATGCCGCCGGCCACGCCCGCATCGCCGAGGCGATCGCGCACGTGCTCGCGCTGCCCGGCGCCACCGATGCCTGGCGCGCGCCGCTGCCGCCGGCGCCGCCACGCGATGCGCTCTCGCATGCCGCGCACGAAGCGGCGTGGTGGCTGCGGCACGCCCTGCCATGGGCGCTGGCGCCGCTGGTCGCGGGACTGCCGAGGCCACGGCGAGCGCCCAAGCGGGCCCGACTCTCGCGACTTCCGCCCGGTCTGGTCTCCGATGGCGGGGCTTGAGGCGCCCTCCCTGGCGCTCTAGGCTCGTCGGGACCTGCTCTGCGCCGCGCAGGGATGCGCTCTCACCTGAGACTGGTGCCCATGCGCCTCTGGCTTCCCGTGACGTGTCGCTGCCTCGCCCTGGCGATGCTCGCACTGTCGTCGATCGCTCACCCCGCGAGTGCACAGCCGAGGTGGAGGGATCTGATTCCCGGCCTTCTCCCATGGCGCGCGATGGTCCACGACACACGTCGCGATGAACTCGTGGTGATTGCGGGGGCGTCGAGTGCCAACCTGCAGCTCCTGCGAACGCGAATCGGTGCTGGTCTGCCGTGGAGCGATGAGATGGTCGGCGGAGATGCTCCGCAGGGCGGGATCGCCTTCGCGACGTACGACTCGACGCATGATCGCATCATCGCGGTGCCTGAACCCAGCTACTCGAGTGCGTCCCGCGGGTTCCACTCAGTCCATCTGCTCGAGCTCTCGGGGACCCGGAGCTGGATCCGCATCACCGTCGGGGCGAGTCCGAGGACGGACTTCGGCGCTCACTTCGCCTACGACGAGTCGACCCAATCGCTGTGGATGCAGGGCGGTTCGTGGCTCGAGGCCAGTCAGTACCTCCATCGCAATACGATCTTCCGATGTGCTCTGGAGTCTGGCGCGAAATGGGACACCGTCTCGGAACCTCCTCTTCCTCAGGGTCAGCGGCTCCTTGCTGCATGGTCCGCCGTGGATGCGAGCTGGCACTTCTTCGCTGGGCAGGTCTGCATCCAGCACGCGGGGTGCACCTACGACGAGACTTACGGCAGGTACGATTCGGCGCTCGGCACCTGGAGCATCGGCAGTGGCCACGAGTCCGGGCCATCGCCTTCGCAGGTCGATTGGATGCTGCTCGACCCGATCACCTCCGCAACATGGCTCTCCGAGCGCCTTCCCTCCGACGCGATCACAGGAGCCCGGCGCGCGCAGATCTGGAGCGCTACAGGGCGCACCTTCTCCGGGTGGCAGCGGCTCGGAGCGCCGATCGCCCACGCCACGGGACATGGCTCACTCTCCACGCCGCGAGTGTTCGATCCAGGGCGACGCCTGCTCTATGCGCGAGCATCG
>CADEFY010000144.1 GCA_902826705.1 uncultured bacterium | reverse complement strand
GGCGTGCACCGACGTGGCGCGCGCCTGGGACAGCTTCTGGTTGGCGGCGGCCGAGCCGCGCTGGTCGGTGTGCCCGCCGATCTCGATGCGCAGCTCGGGCCACTTCTTGAGGATCGAGCCCACCGCATCGAGCGTGGGCAGCGACTCGGGCAGCAGGTCGGCCTTGTTGGTCTCGAAATTCACGTCCTGCAGCCGGATCATGCCGGTGTCGAGCAGCTCGGTCTCCTTCTCGGTCACCATGATCGGGCAGCCGTCGGCGTCCACCTTGAGTCCGGCCGAGGTGTCGGGGCACTTGTCGAGCCCGTCCCACACGCCGTCGCCGTCGCTGTCCTTGGGGCAGCCCTTGTCGTCCACCACCGCGCCCTTGGGCGTGTTGGCGCACTGGTCCAGCCCATCGAGCACGCCGTCGCCGTCGGCATCGCTCGGGCAGCCGCGCGCGTCCACCGTGGCGCCCTTGGGCGTGTCGGCGCACTGGTCGATGCCATCGAACACGCCGTCGCCGTCGGCGTCGCTCGGGCAACCACGCGCGTCCACCGTGGCGCCGCGCGGCGTGCCTTCGCACGCATCGAGGCCGTCGAACACCTTGTCGCCGTCGCTGTCGATCGGGCAGCCGTTGGCGTCGACCTTGGCGCCCTTGGGCGTGTCGGGGCAGTCGTCGCGCTTGTCGGGCACGCCGTCGCCGTCGGTGTCGCGCGGCGTGGCGCCGAGCGCGAACGTGAGGCCCGCGCCGAGCACCATGTTGTGGTACTGGCCCGAAGCTGCGTCGTTCACGAACGGCTTGAATGACACGTCGCGCGCCTCGAGCCGCAGGCCGATCGCGTCGGTCATCCACAGCTTGATGCCACCGCCGAACTCGAACGTGTTGGTGGAGCGCTCCTCGCCCGTGGCGGGCTTGAGTTGCGTGTAGCCCGCGCCCGCGAAGAAGTACGGTCCGCCCCAGCGGCCCTGCGCGGGAGACACCACGAGGTTGCCCGAGGCGTGCAGCCAGTCGAAGTCACGGCCGCCGGTCATGTCCTCGGCCGTGGGCGTGAAGCCGGCTGCGGCCTCGATCCCGAGCCAGGAACGGCTCTGATAGCCGAAGCGGCCGCCCACGTGCAGGTCGTCGGTCAGCGGCCCGCCGCCGGACTCGTAGCGCAGCTTCCCGTCGAAGATCGTGAAGCCCCCGAACGGGGTGAACTGCCAGTGCGAGCCGAGGGGCTCGGCCACGGCCGCTCCCGCCGCCAGCAGGGCGACCAGAGCGAGGGGGACGAACCGAAGACGCGAGTGCATGGCTTCTCCTCGAGAAGGTGGACGCCCGGTCTGGGCCGAGAGCGGCCATCGGGGGGCGGTGTGAGGGCGGGAAGTTACGCGGCCGCAGGAAGCCCGCGCAAGCACCCCCGTGCGAGGCCCGTCGTGGGTGATACCTTGGGATCTCCATGCCCGAGACCCCCACCGTCCCACCGCCCCGGCGGCCCGCCCGCGGTGCCGCGGTGCCGCCCCCGCCTCCTCGGCGTGTGCGCGCGGTGCTGGCGGTGGCGGCGCTGCTGGTGCTGGTGGGCATGGCGCGGTTCGTGTGGCAGGTGCACGAGTTCCGCGACCGCCGGGCGACCGGGCCGGCGTGGAGCTTCCCGTCGCGCGTGTGGTCCGACGGGCTGCTGCTGGCCGAGGGCGCGCCACTGCCCGTCCGGCGTCTGCGCGAGCATCTCGAGATGCGCGGCTATCGCAACGTGGCCAGCCGCGCGCCGCGGCCGGGCGAGTGGGTGGAGCGCGGCGGCCGGTTCGAACTGGGGCTGCGCGGTTCGCTCGAAGCCCGCGACCCCGACGGCGGCGGCGGGCCCGAGCATGTGCGCGTGGAACTCTCGGGCGGCCGCATCGCGCGCGTGGAACGGCGCGGCGGCTACCGCGGCCAGCCGCCACCCGACACGGCGCATGCGCCGAGGCTCGAACCGCTGCTGCTCGCGAGCATCGCCGACTCCAACGGCATCACGCGCACGTGGACCCCGCTCGAGCGCATCCCGCGCGCACTGCAGGACGCGGTGGTCGCGGCCGAGGACCGGCGGTTCCGCTCGCACTTCGGAGTCGACCTGCGCGGCAACGCGCGCGCGCTCGCAGCCAACGTGCGCGCCGGCGGCGTGCGCGAGGGCGCGAGCACGATCACGCAGCAGTTGGCGCGCGGCTGGTTCCTGGGCCCCGAACGCACGGTGCTCCGCAAGGCACTCGAGGTCGTGCTGGCGGTCGGCATCGAGCTGGCGCTGTCCAAGGACGAGATCCTCGAGGCCTACTTGAACTCGGTCTACTTCGGGCGCGACGCCTACGGCGGCGTGGCGGGCGTGGGTGCGGCGAGCCAGCGGTTCTTCGGCCTGCCCGTGGAGCAGCTCGATCTGCCGCGCGCCGCCCTGCTGGCGGGCGTGATCCCCGCACCCAACCTGTACTCGCCGGTGCGCCGCCCCGAACGCGCGCGCGAACGCCGTGCCGCGGTGCTGCGCGACATGCTGGCGGTGGGCGCGATCGATCCGGCGACGGCGCGCGCCGCCGCCGAGGCGCCGCTCGGTCTGGCGCCGCTGCCGCCCGAGCGCGAACGGTTCCCCTCGGCCGTGGGCGCGGCGATGCAGGAGCTGGGCTCGCAACTGCCGCGCGAGGCGCTCGCGGGCTGGGGGCTCGAGGTGTTCACGACGATCGATCCGGTGTCGCAGCGCAACGCCGAGCGCGAGTTCGAGGCCGCCATGCGCGCACAACGCGCCGATCGCCGACGCGCGCCACTGCAGGGCGCGTTCGTGCTGCTCGAGAACACGAGCGGTCGCGTGCGCGCCACAGTGGGCGGGCGCGACATGCACGCCACCGGGTTCCATCGCGCGCTGCAGGCCAGGCGGCAGCCAGGATCGGCGTTCAAGCCGTTCGTCTACGCGGCGGCGCTCGATCCGTCGCGGGGCGGCGAGCGCTTCACGCTCGCCACGCGCGTGCTCGATGAGCCACGCACCTTTCGCACACCCTCGGGCCCTTGGTCTCCCAAGAACTCCGACGGGCGCTATCGCGGCCCGGTCACGCTCACCCAGGCGCTGGCGCAGTCGCTCAACCTGGCCACGGCCGACGTGGTGGACCGCATCGGCCCCGAAGCGGTCGCTCGCACCGCGGAGCGCTTCGGGCTGGGCAGGCCGCCCGCGTATCTGAGCATCGGCCTCGGCACGCACGAGGTCACGCCGCTCGCGCTCGCCGCGGCCTACGCCGTGTTCGGCGACGAGGGCCGCTGGCACGAGCCGTACGTGGTGCGCGCGGTGCACGACGGCCGCGGCCGTGCTTCGCGCCTGCGCACGCGGCGCACGACCACCGTGCTCACGCCCGCCGCGACGAGTCTCATGGTGGGGCTGCTGCAGGAGGTGGTGCGGCACGGCACCGCGAGCGCGCTCCAGTGGTCCTACGCGCTGCGCCAGCCGCTGGGCGGCAAGACCGGCACCACCAACGACGCGTTCGACACGTGGTTCGTGGGCGTGACCCCCGTGGTGACCGCCGCCGTCTGGGTGGGCTACGACCAGCCGGCGAGCCTGGCGGGCTCCTCGACGCGCGTGGCCGTGCCGGTCTGGGGGCGGATCATGCGCGCCGAGTTCGAGGGTCAGCCGCGCAGCGACTGGCCCGAGCCCGAGGGCATCGAGCACCGACTCGTCGACCTGGCCACCGGCGAACGCGCCCGTGGCGACTGCCCGTTCGCCAGCGACATCCCGTTCCTCGCCGGCACGGCGCCCTCGGCCGTGTGCGCCGCCGATCACACGGTGGACTGGGCGCGACTGCGCACCGACGCGCTGATCGACAGCCTCACGCAGGCGCTGGGCGACAGCGCGGCGGCGGCGGCCGACTCGGTGTTCTGAACGCGAGCGACCGCGCCGATCCCCTGCTGCGATCGTCGCCGCTGGCGGCTACACTGCGACCCGCAGCCCCGCCCTCGGCGCAGCGCCCCCCACATGAACGGCATGAGCACACTCGATCGCCTTCATGCCCTCCTGCGTCTGTCCGAGCAGATCGGGCAGGCCCGCACGCCGGGCGAGATGTACGAAGCGGCCCTCGACTGCGTCGAAGGCGCGCTGCAGATCTCTCGCGCGTCGATCCTCATGTTCGACGACGACGGCGTGATGCGGTTCAAGGCCTGGCGGGGCATCTCCGATGCCTACCGGGCCGCCGTCGAGGGCCACACGCCATGGACGCGGGGCCAACGCGTGGATGCCCCGCTGGTGGTGGAGGACGCGCGCGTCGATGCCAGCTCCGCGCCGTATCGCGAGACGTTCGCGCGCGAGGGCATCGTGGGGCTGGTGTTCGTGCCCCTGCGGGTGGATGGCGGCGTGATCGGCAAGTTCATGCTGTACCACGCGCAGCCCGCGCAGCCGGACGCCGACCAGGTGCGGCAGATGCTCGCAGTGGCCGACCAGATCGCGCTCGCCGTCACCCGCCGCCGGAGCGAGGACCAGTTGCGCGCCGCGAACGGACTGCTCGGGTCGCTGCTCGAGAACCTGCGCGAGGGCGTGATCTTCACCGACGCTGAGCGCCGGCTGCGGTTCATCAACGACGCCGCGCGCCGACTGCTGCAACTGCTCGAAGACGGCCGTCTGATCGGGCGCCCTGCCGCGGAGCTGCGGGAGTCGATCTCGCACGCGTTCGAGAGCCGCGAGGAGCTGCTCGCGCAGATCGAGGAACTGGTCGCGGCGCGCGCGCCGGTGGAGGACCTGGAGTTCCGTCTGCGCGACGGTCGCGTGTTCATGATCGGCTACGCGCCGGTGTTCTCGGAGGGCCGTTTCGAGGGCCATCTGTGGCAGCTCGAGGACCTCACCATGCGGCGCCGGCTCGAGACGCAGCTCCTGCAGGCGCAGCGACTCGAGAGCGTGGGCCGGTTGGCCGGCGGCATCGCGCACGACTTCAACAACCTGCTCACGGCGATCCAGGGCTACGTGGAGCTGGTGCGGTTCGACATGCCGCCCGACTCGCCTGCATCGCGCCATCTGCGAGAGGCCCTGGTGGCATCGCAGCAGGCGAGCACGCTGACGCGGCGCCTGCTCACGTTCGCGCGACGCCAGCCCGCACACCCACGCACGATCGACCTCTGCGGGCTGCTGGCACGCATGGAGCCCATGCTGCGCCAGTTGGTGCGCGAGGACATCGACCTCGTGCTGCGGCGCTGCGACTGCCGCTGCTGGGTGCGCGCGGACGAGGGCCAGATCGAACAGGTGTTCGTGAACCTGGTGCTCAACGCGCGCGACGCCATGCCGAACGGCGGACGACTGAGCATCAGCACCGCCCCAGACGGACCCGACGTGCGGCTCGAAGTGGCCGACACGGGTGTGGGCATGGACGAGGCCACCCTGGCGCGCGTGTTCGAACCGTTCTTCACCACCAAGGAGCTGGGTGGCGGCACCGGTCTCGGTCTGTCCACGGTGCACGGCATCGTCGAGCAGTGTGGCGGACGCATCGACGTGCGCAGCCGCCCGGGAGAGGGCTCCACGTTCCGCGTGCGGTTCCCGATGGTGGCCGCGCCCGCAAGCGCCAGCGAATCCGCTGCGCCCGAAGCCGAGCCCGAACGAGGCTGTGGCCGCGTGCTGCTGGTGGAGGACGACGTGCGCGTGCGCGAACTGACGCGCGAGATGCTCGAGCGGCTCGGCTACACCGTGCTCGCAGCCGACGGCCCGGAGCAGGCGCTGGCCCTGGCGGCCGGGCCGGCCGGCGGGATCGGCGAGATCGACGTGATCCTGTCGGACATCGTGATGCCGGGCATGGACGGCCGGGCGCTCACCGAGCAACTGCAGCGCTCGCACCCGCGTGCGCGCGTGGTGCTCATGTCCGGCTATGCGCCGCCGGCGCGCATGGAACGCGAGACCGTGCGGTTCCTGGCCAAGCCGTTCCGCACCGAGGCGCTGGCGCGTGTGCTCGCCGAGGCGCGTGGGGCGCGGCCGCTCGGGGCTGCCTGAGGGCTCCGCGCAGGCAGAGGGGACTCAGACAGCGCCCGAACTCCGCGCGGGGTCACTTCTTCTCGGCGTTGGGATCCTGCTTCAGGATCGACTTGGTGATCATGAACACCACGAACGCCACGATGATGAAGTCGACGAGCGAGCCGAGGAACGTGCCGTAGGTGATCGCCGAGGCCGCCGAGCCATCGGCATTGCGCTTGAGCACGATGCTGGCTTCGCGCCAGGCCCCGCCAGGGATCGCGAGCGAGATGAGCGGCATGAGGATGTCCGCGACGAGCGAGCTGACCACCTTGCCCACGGCTGCGCCGATGATGACTCCGACTGCGAGTGCGAGCGCGTTGGTCTGGAGCAGGAACTTCTTGAACTCGTCGAGCATGGCATTGCCTCCTTGCCGAACGGCCTTCGGGGGGGAGCTGCGCGAGTGCAGCACGACTCAGAACGTGGTCTGCAGTTGGATGAAGCCCTTGTCGTGGTGGAATGTCACCTCGTAGGGCTCCGCATCGAGTTCGATGCCCTCGATGCCCTGCACGACCAGTCTGCCGAACCGCACCTGAAGGCCGACGAAGGCGCGGTTCTCGAGCCGCGTACCATAGCCGGAGGCGGGTCCGCTGTCCGCTCCGGTGACGTCGATGTCCCCGCGCATGACGCCGAACCGGAAACGGGCATCGGGGTGCGCCTGCCATGCCGCCTCGATCACCGGCATCCGGTCGATGGCATGGAAGCGGCCCTCGCCAGCGGGCGGACGCCATGACTGCTGGCGTTCACGATGGATCCACCTCAGCTCGCCGGACCACGTGCGGCTGAACTCGCGCCGCAGCGCGGCCTCCACCGCCCACCGCCGGCGGAACACGCGGCCATCGAGCGGCGTGCCGAGCACGAGATCGGTGGAGCGCGCCTGCTTGCCATCGAGCGCGAGTTCTCCCGACCACGGCCCGGCGTGGAGCAGGAGCTGCGAGCCGGCCTCAGCCCCCCACAGCGTGTGGGACTGGACCAGCGCGCCCGCCGCATCGAAGCGCTGCTGCTCGAGCGGGGTGAGCCACCGTGCGTTCGTCTCGAGCCGGTGGTGCGCACCGCGCCACACGTGCCGCAGTGCGGGTTCGAACGGGTGGCGCACGTAGGGCTGCGACTCGCCTCCCACCTGCGACTGGCGGAACTCCCAGAAGGAGTTGAACAGGTCCTCGAACGTGAACGTGAGCTGCAGTTCGTGCGCGCGAGTGGGGCCGCCCAGGTCCCAGAGCAGCGCGAAGTCCTGCTGGCTCTTGTCGAAGTCCGGCCGGAACCGCAGGCCCAGCACGCCGAACCGCCTTGTGGGGAAGCGCGCATCGAGATGCAGGGACTCGTGGATCGACTCGTGGTCGTGCACCTGCAGCAGCGACACCTCGAAGCGCGCCGTGTCCCCCAGCGCCGCCCGCGTCTTGAGCTCGTGCACCAGGTAC
>CADEFY010000143.1 GCA_902826705.1 uncultured bacterium | reverse complement strand
TGGACAACTCGGTCGACGAGGCGCTCGCGGGTTACTGCGACACCATCTCGGTCACGATCGAGACCGACGGCAGCATCACCGTGCAGGACAACGGGCGCGGCATCCCCACCGACATGCACGCGACCACCAAGAAGCCCGCGCTCGAGGTCGTGCTCACCACGCTGCACGCCGGCGGTAAGTTCGACAGCGAGTCGTACAAGGTCTCGGGCGGTCTGCACGGCGTCGGCGTGTCGGTCGTCAACGCACTCAGCGAGTGGTGTGCGGTCGAGGTGCTGCGCGACGGCAAGGTGCACAAGCAGGACTATCGCCGCGGCACACCGCAGGCGGCCATGACCACCGAGGCGGCCGAGAAGTCCCGCAAGGGCTCGGGCACCACGGTGCGCTTCAAGCCTGACAGCGCGATCTTCGAGACCACCGAGTACGACTACTCCACGGTCGCGGGCCGGTTGCGCGAGCTGGCGTTCCTCAACAGCGGGCTCACGATCCACCTGCGCGATGCGCGCACGGACAAGTCCGCGGAGTACCAGTACAAGGGCGGCATCGCCGAGTACGTCAAGTACCTCAATGCCAACAAGAGCACGCTGCATGGCAAGCCGGTCTTCTTCGCGCGCGAGCGCGAGAACGTCTCGGTCGAGGTCGCGCTGCAGTACAACGACAGCTACTCCGAGACGCTGCTGTCGTTCGTCAACAACATCAACACCGTCGAGGGCGGCACGCACGTGGGCGGTTTCCGCTCGGCGCTCACCCGCACGCTCACCAACTACGCCGCGCGCGAGGGCCTGACCAAGAACGTCAAGGCCGAGGTCACGGGCGAGGACGTGCGCGAGGGGCTGACCGCGGTGGTCTCGGTCAAGATGCAGAACCCGCAGTTCGAGGGACAGACCAAGACCAAACTGGGCAACGCCGAGATCAAGGGCGCCGTCGAGAGCGTGGTGGGAGAGGGGCTCCGCGATTTCTTCGAGGAGAACCCGCCGATCGCGCGCAAGATCGTGGATAAGATGGTGCAGGCCGCGCGGGCCCGCGAAGCAGCGCGCAAGGCACGCGACCTGGCGCGCCGCAAGACGATCCTCGATGGCGGCTCGCTGCCCGGCAAGCTCGCGGACTGCGCGTTCGACGACCCCAAGGACTGCGAGATCTTCATCGTCGAGGGCGATTCGGCCGGTGGCTCGGCCAAGCAGGGGCGTGACCGCCGATTCCAGGCGATCCTGCCGATCCGCGGCAAGATCCTCAATGTCGAGAAGGCGCGCATCGACAAGATCCTCGCCAACGAGGAGATCCGCAGCATCATCATGGCGCTGGGCGCCGGCGTGAAAGACGAGTTCGACCTCGCCAAGCTGCGCTACCACAAGATCATCCTCATGGCTGACGCCGACATCGACGGCGCACACATCCGCACGCTGCTGCTCACGTTCCTGTTCCGTGAGCTGCGGCCGCTGGTCGAGGCGCTGCACGTGTACATCGCGCAGCCGCCGCTCTTCCTGGTCAAGGCGGGCAAGGAGGAGATCTATTGCTACGACGAGCGGGAGCGCGATGAGGCGATCGCGCGCATCGGCAAGAAGAACGTGATGGTGCAGCGCTACAAGGGTCTCGGCGAGATGAACCCCGACCAGCTCTGGCGCACCACCATGAACCCCGAGACGCGCACGCTCGTGCGCGTCACGCTCGAGCACGCTGCCGAGGCCGACCGCATCTTCACGATCCTCATGGGCGAGCTGGTCGAGCCGCGCCGCGCGTTCATCGAGGAGAACGCCCTCGCCGTGAAGAACCTGGACGTCTGATGCCGACACGCCGGCTCGTTCGGGCGCTGTGCTTCACCGGTGCTCTGCTGCTCGCGCCCCTCGTGGCGCATGCGCAGTGGCCGCGCCCGGAACTGCGCATGGCGGCCGGCACGACCATGGCGGTGACCGGCGAGCCGGATGGCGGCGGCGTCACGGTGGGGGCGGGGCTGCGCTGGCCGTTGTCGGACCGCTTCGGCTTCGGCGTGCGCGTGTTCGCCGACGACCTCGGGACTGACGAGACGCGGTTGCTCGACCCCAACGACGGCACCGACCTGGGCGCCGTGGCGCAAGCGCATCGCTGGACCTACGGCGCCGCATGGAGCGGCGACTATCGCGCCGGCGCCTGGGGCCGTGTGGGGCTCGACGCGCTCGGCGAGTTCGGCTACTGGCGCGAGGAGGCCGACGTGCGGGGTCGCACGCAGGCCGCCTCGAGCGCCGTGGGATTCACGCTCGGCGGTGCGGCGACGTGGCCGCTGACCGGCGCACACACGCTGGCGGCGGTGGCGCGATACCACCGGGTGCTGTCCGCACGCGACATCGAGTTCACCCGCGTCGACCGTTACACGACCGTGGCGCTGGAGTGGCGCTGGAGTCTGGCGCCGAAGCGCTGAGCGTTCATCGCGTCCGGCTCGAGGGACCGGCAGGAAGCCGTCCCGACGAGGGCCGTGACGATCTCACGAGGAAGAGGGCATGGCACTGAACGACCGGTCCAAGATCGTCGAGATGAACATCGAAGACGAGATGAAGACCAGCTATCTGAACTACTCGATGTCGGTCATCGTCTCGCGAGCGCTGCCCGACGTGCGCGACGGCCTCAAGCCCTCGCAGCGCCGCATCCTCGTGGCGATGAACGACCTCAACCTCGCGCCCGGTCGCGGCTATCGAAAGTGCGCCAAGATCGCAGGCGACACGTCGGGCAACTACCACCCGCACGGCGAGGGCGTGGTCTACCCCACGCTCGTGCGCCTCGCGCAGGACTGGGTGATGCGCTACCCGCTCGTCGACGGCCAGGGCAACTTCGGCTCGATCGACGGCGACGCGCCTGCGGCGATGCGCTACACCGAGGCGCGGCTCACCGCGCTGGCCGTGGAGATGCTGGCCGACCTCGAGAAGAACACGGTCGACTTCCGCCCCAACTACGACGAGACGCGCGAAGAGCCGTCGGTGCTGCCGGGCGTGGTGCCCAATCTGATCCTCAACGGCTGTTCGGGCATCGCCGTGGGCATGGCCACCGAAGTGCCGCCGCACAACATGGGCGAGATCTGTGACGCGATCGTGGCGATCATCGACAAGCCCGAGCTCGCCGACGACGACCTGATGCGCATCGTGACAGGGCCGGACTTCCCGACGGGCGGCATCATCTACGGCCACCAGGGCATCCGCGACTGCTATCGCACGGGCCGCGGCGTGATGAAGGTGCGTTCCAAGGTGCAGATCGAGGAAGGCCGCGCCGGCCGCATGAGCCTCGTGGTCACCGAGATCCCGTTCCAGGTCAACAAGACCAACCTGCTCGAGAAGATCGCGGACTGCGTCCGCGAAGGGAAGGTCGCAGGCATCAGCGACCTGCGCGACGAATCCGATCGCGACGGCATGCGCATCGTGGTCGAGCTCAAGAAGGACGCCAATCCCAAGGTCGTGCTCAACCAGCTCTTCGTGCAGACGCCGCTCCAGACGAGCATCGGCGCGATCATGCTGGCGCTGGTCGACAACCGGCCGCAGGTGCTCACGCTGCGCGGCATCCTCGACCAGTACGTGCGGCACCGGCGCGACGTGGTGCGCCGCCGCACCGAGTTCGACCTGGCGGAGGCCGAGCGCCGCGCGCACATCCTCGAGGGCCTCAAGATCGCGCTCGACCACCTCGACGAGGTGATCGCGCTGATCCGCCGCTCCAAGGACCCCGAGGCCGCGCGCACGGGCCTCATGGAGACCTTCAAGCTCTCCGAGATCCAGGCCAGCGCCATCCTCGAGATGCGCCTGCAGCGCCTCACCGGGCTCGAGCGCGACAAGATCCAGGCGGAGTACCTCGAGGTCATCAAGCTGATCGAACAGCTCAAGTCGATCCTGGCGAGCGACAAGAAGATGCTCGCGATCATCCAGGACGAAGTGCGCGGGCTGCGCAAGCGCTTCGCCGATGAACGCCGCACGCACATCGTGGCGGACGAGGGCGAGATCGACTACGAGGACACCATCGAGCAGAAGGACATGGTGATCACGATCTCGCTGAACGGCTACATCAAGCGCCAGGAGCTGTCGTCCTACCGGGCGCAGGGCCGGGGTGGCAAGGGGATCAAGGGGTCGGGCGTGAAGGAAGAGGACATGATCCAGCACCTCTTCATCGCCAACACGCACGCCTACCTGCTCATCCTCACCGACCGCGGGCGTTGCTACTGGCTCAAGGTGCATGAGATCGAGCAGTTCGGCCGCACGGCCAAGGGCCGCCCGCTCGTCAACTACCTCGAGGGCATGGGCCGCGACGAGAAGGTGCAGGGGGTCGTGCCTGTGAAGACGTTCGATGACGAGCACTTCCTGGTCTGCGCCACGCGCAAGGGCCTGATCAAGAAGACCGTGCTGTCGGCCTACGGCAATCCGCGCAAGGCCGGCATCAACGCGGTGCTGCTCGAGGAAGGCGACGCGCTCATCGAGACGATCATCACCGACGGCACGCAGGACGTGATCCTGGCCAAGAAGAAGGGGCTCGCGATCCGCTTCCACGAGTCCGAGGTGCGCGCCATGGGCCGCACGGCATACGGCGTGAAGGCCGTGACGCTCGACGACGAGCAGGACGAGGTCGTGAGCATGGTGGGCGTGAAGCGCCAGGCCACGCTGCTCGCCGTGACCGAACATGGCTACGGCAAGCGCAGCGAGATCAACGAGTATCGGGTCTCGCACCGTGGTGGCAAGGGCATCATCACGATCAAGACCACCGAGCGGAACGGCTTCATCGTGGCAGTCAAGGAGGTCGTGGATGACGACGACCTCATGATCATCACGCGCCGCGGCAAGATGATCCGCACGCCCATCAAGGGCATCTCGGTGATCGGGCGCAACACGCAGGGAGTGCGCCTCGTGAACCTCGACCCGGCGGGGGAGGGCGAGCTGCTCGCCGACACCGTGGGTGCGGTGACGCGCGTGGTGAAGGAAGACGACGACAAGAGCACGGCGGACGAACCCAGCGCCGAGTGACGATCCATTCCGGGGCCGCGGGGCGTTCGCCTCGCGGCCCCTTCGCACACCCTCCTTGTGAACGGTTTCACGAGGAGGAGGAGACCACGGCATGAGCCGCATCTCGGGGCCCACGGTGCGCCGGCTGTCGCACTACTACCGCGTGCTGCAGGAAGTGGCGCTCGAGGGCCGCCGCATGGTGTCGTCGCAGATGCTCGCCGACCGTGAGGGGATCACCTCGGCGCAGGTGCGCAAGGACCTCTCGTCGTTCGGCTCCTTCGGCCGCCGCGGCCTCGGCTACCCGATCGACCATCTGCGCACCGAGATCCGCACGATCCTGGGGCTGGACCGCCGCTGGACCGTGGCAGTGGTGGGCGCCGGCCACATCGGCTCGGCGCTGCTGGCCTACACGGGGTTCGAGCAGCAGGGATTCGACATCGTGGCCGTGTTCGACAGCGAGGACTCGCGCGTGGGCCAGGTGATCGACGGCCGCACCGTGCGCCCGGTGAGCGAGATCGCGGGCAGCGAAGGGTGGGATATGGGCGTGATCGCCACCCCGGTGCGCGCCGCTCAGGATGTGGACGATGCGCTCGTCGCCGCGGTCGTGCGAGGCATCCTCAACTTCGCGCCACGCAAACTGAAGGTGCCGGAGTGGGTGGCGCTGCGCACGGTGGACATGACGATGGAGTTCGAGAGCCTGTCGTTCGCGCTCTCGCAGCCTCGCCCGGGCAAGCGGCGGCGCGAGCGCACATGAGCCGCGCGGCGCACGCGCGCGGCGCGGAACGCGCGGCGCTGGCCGCGATGGTGCTGGCCACGCTGCTCTGGGGCGGCACGTTCGTCGCGATCCGTGACAGCGTGCAGGCGCTGTCGCCAGCGGCGCTCGTGTTCGGGCGCTTCGCCGTGGCGTCGGCGCTCTTCTGGGGGTGGGCGCTGCTGCGCCGGCGCGTGCCCGACCGGCGGCACGTCCTGCTCGGCGCCGGCAACGGGCTGCTCATGTCGGGCTCGTTCGTGTTGCAGGCCTGGGGGCTGCAGCACACCTCCGCGGGCTCGTCCGCGTTCCTCACATGCGCCGGGACGCTGATGGCGGGACTCTTCGCCTGGCCGGTGCTGCGCCAGCGGCCCGACCGCATCATGTGGGCCGGCCTCGCGCTGGCCCTGGCCGGCTCGGCGCTGCTGTCACTCGATGCCGGGCTGCGGCTCGGACCCGGCGAGACGATCACGCTCGCGGGCGCGTCGCTCTACGCGGTGCAGATCGTATGGATCGCACGGCATTCGGAGCACCTCGACCCGATCGCGCTCGTGACCGTGCAGGTCACCGTGGTGGCGCTGCTCATGGCGCCCTTCGCAGGCGACGTGCCGCGTGCCTACGCGGCGATGCCGCCGCATGGCTGGTGGGCGTTCGCCTATCTGGCGCTGGCCGGCAGCTCGTTGGCGCCGCTGCTGCAGGTGCACGCGCAGCGCACGCTGTCCGCGGCGCGCGTCGGACTGCTGTTCGCGCTCGAGCCCGTGTTCGCGCTGCTGTTCGCGCTCACGCTGGGGCAGGAGCGCTTCGAGCCGCGCTGGTGGATCGGCGCGGCGCTCATCCTCATCGCGGTCGTCGGGGTGGAGTGGCGCGCGGCGACTGTGCCGCCGTCTCGGCCCACGCCAGCAGCCGCCTGAGCGCGGCCGGATCCTGGCGCAGCATGGCCACGCCCGTGCCGCGTGCCGCGCCCTCCATGACGCGCACCTGCGTGGCCGGCAGCCGCGCGGCGAGCTGATCGGCGTACTCGTTCGCGAACGGGGCCTCGGGCGAGGTCTGCAGCAGCGTGGGCACGCCCGTCTCGAGCAGCCGTCCGGCGAGCGCGCCGCGCTCGGGGAGCGCCGGCCAGGGGTTGAGCAGCGCGACGGCACGCACGGCCGGATGCTGCGCGATGAGTGCGGCGGGCATCGCGGTCTCCGCCACGCCGATCACCAGCGTGGCAGGCCCCGTGGTGTCGCGGGGCGCCAGCGACAGCCCGTGCCGCACCCAGGCGCTGGCGAGCTGGTCGTCGAAGTCCGCGCGCAGCCGCCCGGCGGGGTCGGGAAGGGATCCATCGGCGGCGCGCACCAGTGTGACGAGCACCTCGAAGCCGCGGCCACGCAGGCCGTCGATGAGCGAGTCCGCCTCGGTGAGGCTGCGCGTCGCCGGCGGCAGCACGATCAGCGCGCGCGCGCGGGTGGCGCCCACGGCGGGCATGCGCCAGGTGAGCGGCGGGCGCTCGGCACGCGGATCGGGGTCCGGGCGCGGGTCCGGCTTCACGCTGCCGCCGCGCGCCTCGATGAACGCGGCTTCGGCCGCCGTGAGCCGCAGCATGGCCTGTGAGAGCAGCGCGCCCGAGTCTGGCGCCACCTGCTTGATCGCCGCGGTCGCCCAGCGGACGCAGCCGGGATCGCCGCGCGAGGCGACGGCCGGCTCGTCGACCGCCCCCAGCAACCAACGCAGCTGGTCCTGGCGCGACAGGATCAGCGTGTCGCGG
>CADEFY010000142.1 GCA_902826705.1 uncultured bacterium | reverse complement strand
TCAGTCGAACAACGGCCAGACGATCTCGAACATGAGCTGCCGGCCCGCATCCTTCGCGGGCGCTCCGGTCACGGGATCGATCCACACTTGGGGCCGGCGCTGGTCTTCGAGGTTGGTCACGCGCACGCCGAGCGTGGCGTCCCCGAGTCTTGCGGTCAGATGCGCTCCGAACGTGGAGAACGCGGGCAGCGTCTGCGGCGCGACGCCCTCGTAGGCGGTGGACTCCAGGTCCCGCTCGCCCACCACGTCGACCTGCGCACGCAGGCGCACATCGAGGTCGCCGCGGAACAGCTTCACGCGACCCTCGAGGCCCGCACTGCCCCCGACCCCGGGATCGACGCGCGGCTGGGACTGCTCCTCCGGGCGCGTCTGGACGAATCCCTGCACATCGCACGCGAGCGCGCGCCAGGCCGCTCCCCCCGCTGCCGAGGCGAGCAGCAGCGGACTCGTGCCCTCGTCCCGCTGCCATCCGAAGCGCAGCGCGATGTCGCGCACGGGATAGCGCAGGATCGTGGCGCGCTGCGCGACGCGGCCGGCCGCCAAACCGGCCTCGAGCCACGCTCCGCCGCGCCGTCCCACAGCGCCCTCGAGACCGCCGAGCCACACGTCCTGCATGAACGCCGGGACGTCGACCGCGAGGTCGCTCCAGACCGGCGTGAGCGTGCGGTCGGCGAACAGGCGCACGCTCCGCGTGCCCGACTGCCACTCCCATGCGAGCGTGGGGGCGAGTTGCAACCGCTCCTCACGCCGCTCGGGCGCACTGTGCCGGCCGCCACCGAGCGCGAGCGACAGCCGCCCGTTCCCGAGCACGCGTTCATGCTCGAGCGCCGCCCATGCGCGATCGGCGCGCCACGCCTGCCGCACGAGGGAAGCTGTGGGCGTGACGCGCTCGACATGCTCCTGCCCCAGCGTCAGCCGTGCCGTCCACCATCCGCCCGTGATCGAGTCGGATGCCACGAGCGCCAGCTCGTCCGCGGCCGCGTCGCGTCGTGATTCGGCGAACGCGATGCCGTTGCCGCGGGATTCGCGGCCGTCGTGCGCGCGCCGCGCCCGCACCTCGAGCGAGCGCGTCTCGCGCCCCCAGCGCCAGCCCACCTCGCCGCTCTCGCCACGACCGCCCTCGCGCAGCCCGCCCAGCACCTGCTGGTTGCCGAAGCCGGCCTGCGTGTAGCGCGCCCAGGTGTCGTGCGCGCCGCGCGTGACGCCGCCGGAGGCGAACCACAGGTGCTCGCCGGAGACATCCATGGAGCCCACCCCGCCGCGGCGGCTGCCATGGCTGCCGCCGCGGAACCAGCTGCGCTCATCGCCGCGCGCGAGCAGCAGGCTGTTGCGGTCCAGGGCGGACGAGCCGTTGAGCAGTGTGAACACCGCGCGGGCGCGCCGCGCCGTGGGCCGCCGCACGGTCGACTCGACGCGTGCGAGGGGCGCGCCGAATCCCTGCACTGCCCCGAGCTGACCCAGCCGCACGAACGTCGAGTCGGCCCACGCGGCGGGTGGCGGCGACTCGGGGCTCCCGGGCGACGCCATCGCGGCGCTGCCGAAGGGGTCGCGCCAATCCCAGCCTCCGGCAGCCAAGCCGAGCAGCGTGGCGCTGGAGCCGAGCACCAGCTCGGCGTCGCTGGTCCATGCCGGGCGGCCCGTGGCGGCGAACGCCGCGCGCGGACTCGCGGTCCCCGGACCACTGGCGGAGAGCATGCCTGCGTGCACGACCGGTGCAGCCAGCACGAGCGCGGCGAGGATGGGGCTGACGCGGACGGCGTCAGCCAGATGCGGGCGGCGGATGGTGGCTGCCTCCGTCAGGGGGAGCATCGGGTGCGTGCGCAGCCTAGCCCGGACCGATCGCCGAGCGCCAGCCGAGCGGCCGGCCCGTCGATGCGCCGGCGCCGCACGGTGCGGTGCGGCGCGCCGGCGTCAGGCGATCGCGAGCGCCCGCAGTGCGTCGACCGATGCGCGCGGCACCGGCTGACTGCCGAGATCCGCGCCCCGCAGCGGACCGTGGAAGTCGGAGCCGCCACACGCGATCAACCCGAGCCGTTCGGCCTCACTGTGCCACTTGCGCTGCACTGCCGTCCCATGCACCGGATGCCACACCTCGACGCCTGCGAGGCCCGCACCCGCCAGACGCTGCAGCATCAGTGCGGTCACCGACTGACCCGGGTGCGCCAGCACGGCGCAGCCGCCGGCGTTGCGGATCATCACGATCGCCTCCTCGGAGTGGAACGCCGGGCGCGGCACGTACGCGCTCGCGTGCTGGCCGAGATAGCGCTGGAACGCCTCGTCCATGCCGCGGACATGCCCCGCGCGCAGCAGCGCCTGGGCGACGTGCGGCCGGCCCACCACGCCCGGCCCCGCGCTCGCCAGCACCTCGTCGGCGTCGATCGGGGCTCCCAGCTCGGCCAGGCGCTGCGCGATGGCGCGCGCTCGGTCGCGGCGTTCCTCGCGGAAGCGCTGCAGGCGCGCGTGGAGCGAGCCGTCGGTGTGCCGCAGGAAGTAGCCCAGGATGTGCACGTCCTGGCCGTCCATGGTGGAGGACAGCTCGATGCCCGGGATGATCTCGACCGACTCCCCTGCCGCCGCGATCGCATCGGGAACGCCCTCGACCGTGTCATGGTCGGTGATCGCGAGCGTGTCCACACCCACTTCGATCGCGCGCGCCACGAGGGCCGCCGGGGACAGGTGGCCGTCGCTGTAGTGCGTGTGCGCGTGCAGCTCGACGCGGCGGCCGCTGCCCGCGGGCCGCCCGGAGCTCATGCCGCCTTCCCCAACTGCTCGCGGAGCGTGGCGATGCGTTCGTCGACGTCCTCGTACGACTCGAGCACGCTCGCCACCATCTCGAACTCGCGCAGCGCCAGCATGTGGTCGCCCGCGTGCACGAGCGCGACGCCGTGGTGGTAGCGCAGTTCGGCGGCGGCGACGTCCTCGATGCCGGGGATCTGCAGCGCGCGGCCGAACTCGATCGTGGCCTCGGCCCAGCGCCCCATGTCGGAGAAGCAGCGCCCGATCATCTCGAGCGAGCGCGCGGTGAGGCGCGGGTCCTGCTCCGAGATGCGGAACGAATCGACTGCCTGCTCGAGCAGGCCCATCTCACGGTAGGTCATGCCCAGATCGTAATGGCTCTGCGCGTCGCCGGACAGCTGGGCCTCGACGCCGCGCTGGAACTCGGCCAGGAGCCCCGAGAGGTCGAACGTCACCGCTTCGGCGCGGCCCACAGCCACCTCGACGCGGCCCGGCTCGATCGCCGCCGCGGCCGGGTTCTCGGGGGCGGAGGGCGGCGTGGTGGGCAGTTCGCCAGCCGAGCCGCCACCCGTCAGCCGGGTGAGGCGGCGGCGAGCCGTCTCGTTGCTCGGATCGAACGCCGCGGCGCGCTCGAACCAGTCCTGCGCAGCCGCCGCATCGCCGTCGTTCAGCGAGCGGTCGCCCAGTTCGCAAGCCACCTGCGCGGCCTCGCGCACATCGCCGCGCGCCTCGCAGTTGGCGAGCCACAGCGTCATCACCTCGAGTGTCGCCTGCGCGCCACGGCCGAGGCTGCGATAGATCGTGGCCGCGCTGTCCATGCGGCCCAACGTCTCATACGCCTGCGCCGCACGCGTCAGCGTGAGCGAGGCCATCTCGCGCTCGCCGGCGCGGAACTGCTCCTGTGCCTCGGCGAGGAGCTGCTCCACGCGCGCGAGCGGATCGAGCGGGGCGGGAGCGGCGGCTTCGAACGCCAGGCCAGCAGGCTGCGGCGCCGACGCAGCGGGCGCCTCGTCGTCGGCCTCGATCTCGTAGACGCCAGCCTCCTCGGGCTCCGACGCCATCGCGGCCTCGGCCTCCGCCATGGCGACGGCCGGCGACGCGACATCGTCCGCGGCGATCTCGATGGCGTCGGGCTCGCCCGCTTCGGGCGCCTCCTCGACGGACTCGGCGGCGACCGGCGTCCCGGGCGAATGCAGTGTCGGCGCGGCAGCCGGGTCCCACTCCTCGATCGGCTCGGCCTCCGGCTCGCTCGACGTGGGTTCGCCCATCGGCAGCGGCGCGGGCGCGGAGTGGCGGCCCGTCTCCAGGCCCTCCATCGCACCGGGCGCGGTCTCGAACATGGACTGGTACTTGGGATCGAGCTCGAGCGCCGAGGGTTCGGGCGCGTTGCCGTTGGCCTGCGGCGGCGCCGGGGCGGCCTGCGGTGCGGGGGCGCTGGCACCCCGCCCGGTCGGGTCGAGCTGTGCCGCGCGCTCCAGCACGCGCACGGCGTCGGACTCCTGGCCCCGGGAACGGTAGTGCCCCGCGGCTTCCTGCAGCGTGCGGGCGGCCTCCAGCTCCTCACCGGTGAGCAGATGCGCTTCGGCGAGCTGCTCGAGCACGCGCACGTTGTCCTGGCACACGTCGAACGCGGCGCGCAGCGCCGTGGCCGCCTCGACTGGCTCGTTGGCGCGCACCATCTGCTCGGCGTACTGCACGTGGTAGAGCGACGCCTCGCCCGCGAGACCATCGAGCGCGTGGAGCTGCGCGAGGTGCTTGAGCACCTTGGCCGGCGAGAGCGACAGGCGCACCATCTTCTTGCACACCGCGATGGCGTTCTTGAACAGGCCCGCCTTCTCATAGGCGGTCACCGCGGCCAGATAGCGGTCGGCGGCATCGATCTGCTCGCCCTTGCGATAGAGCAGGTCGGCGAGCAGGACGTGGTTGTAGGGATCGGGATCCTCTCCCGAGACGAGCTTCTCGAACTCCCTCAGCGCGCCATCCAGGTCACCGTTCTGGATGCAGCGCTGCGCTCGTCGCTTGATCTCGATGGCCTTTTCCAGATCTCGCTCGCTCTCTGCCGGCTCCGGGAGTGGAGCGCGGACGAAGGTCGGTCCCTGCCCTCAAGCGATCATGCCTGCCTGAACGGTCGCGGCACAGCGCCCCGCGGCGGCATCGAGGTCCGCACGGGTCGCCCGGAGTGACGCGACCATGTGGTCCTTATCGGCGGAGGCCCCGAGCGACTTCAGGTTGATTTCGACGTTGAGCAATGCGCCCCGCCCGGCCGCGTGCGCCAGCAGCCCGGCCACGCCGGCGTCGGTGATGGCGTTGGCATTGCCCTGCCGCGCCGCCAGTTCGGCCAGGTCCGCGACCCGGACGCACGCGGCCGCCGTGGCCAGCGGCACCCGCGCAGCCCCCAGCTCGGCGGCGGCGATGGCGGCCTCGCGTTCGGCCTGCTCGGCCGCGGTGGTCTGCGGCAGACGGCGCGCCCGCAGTACGGCGTCGAACGCCTCGCTGTCGGCCCGGCCCAGGGCCAGCAGGTCGCGACGCAGCCCCTCGGCGTCGCGCTTGAGCTGGCGCATGGCGTCCTCGGCGGCGGCGTACTTCTTCTTGCCCAGCGTCAGATTGGCGACCATGGTCGCGAGCGTCGTCGCCAGCGCCCCCACGAACGCCGCCACCGTGCCACCGCCCGGCGTGGGCGTGGGCCCGGCCACCTGGTCGAAGAACGTGGCGATCGGCACCGCCTCCGTGAGCGGCGGCTGGCGGAGCCGCAGTTCGAGCACCTGTTCGCGCCGGAAGCCCTCGAGTTGCAGGGCGTGCTCGGCGGCATCGAGCATGGCCGCCTCGGGGATCAGTCCCACCACCTCGCAGCCCGACACGCGTGCGCCGTGGCGCGCCGCCTCGCTGTGGATCAGCGCCATGACGCGAGGGATGGGCGTGGCCTCGACGTTGACCAGATTCATGCTCACTTGCGCGCGGCGGCCGCCCTCGATCGAGAAACCCAGCGCCCGCACGTTCTTGAGCCCGCCCGACTGCTCGCGGATCGACGCGGCGACCGCCTTGGCCACGCGCACGTCGCCCGTGTCGAGATTGGCGTTGAACGCCACCAGGAAGCGCCGCGCGCCCACCGCTGTCGCACCCGCCGTGGGGTGGATGCGCTCGGGCCCGAAGTCTGGACGCCTGCTCTCATCCTTGCCGATCAGGTCGCGCAGCCCCTCGAACTCGCCCCGCCGCACATCGGCCAGGCTCGTCCGGCGCGGCGTCGAGGCGGCGGCCTCGTAGAGGAACACCGGCACCGACAGCTCCTCGCCGATGCGCCGGCCCACGGTGCGGGCCATCTCGGCGCAATCCTCGAGCGTCACGCCCTCCACCGGCACGAACGGCAGCACGTCGGTGGCGCCCATGCGCGGATGCTGCCCCGAGTGCTGCGTGAGGTCGATCAGCGCCATGGCGCGCTTCACGGCCTGGAACGCGGCTTCCATCACCGGCTCCGGCTCACCGGCGAAGGTGAGCACCGAGCGGTTGTGGTCGGGATCCATCTCCGAGTCGAGCAGCGTCACGCCAGGCACGGCGGCGATGGCCTCGAGGATCTGGTCCACCACCTCACGGCGGCGACCTTCGGAGAAGTTGGGGACGCACTCGACGAGACGGGGCATGCGGTCGGTCCTTGACGCGGGTGGAGGAGTTCGCGATCCGGTGGGGCCGGATCAGCGCACGAGGATCACACGGCGGGTGAGGCGCTGGTCGCCCACGGCGAGGTGAGCGAAGTACACGCCTGCGCCCGGCAGCGAACCGTCGGAGGCGCGCATGAACGTGGCGTCGTGGTGGCCGGCCGAGAACTCGCCGTCCGCCAGCGTCGCCACGAGCCGCCCCGCCAGGTCGTGCATCGTGAGCCGCACGCGCTGCGCGGAGGGCAGCGCGAAGCGCAGGTGCGAGGCGCCACGCGAGGGCTGCGCGCCGGTGATCGCGAGCGCCAGCTCGGCGGGCGGAGCATCGCCGACCGCGACCGGCGTGCATGTGCCCAGCTCCGGCGTGAGCGTGATGAACGGCGCGTTGGTGATGCCGCTCGCCGTCAGATCGTCGATCCACCAGCCGGGCGCCCCCACCCCCGGGTCGGCGCCGTGGCGGAAGCGGATCTGCACCGTCTCGCCGGCGTAGGTGGTGCCCAGGTTCAGCGTGGCCGACAGCATCGCGGGATAGCCCGTACTGGAGCGCACGAAACCCGCGCGCCCCTGCAGTGGATTGAAGTCGCCAGTGATCGTGCCGTTGTAGCCCGGAGTCAGGCTGGCGCCGACGTCGACCCAGTTCGTGCCGCCATCATCGCTCACCTCGATCACGCCGCCGTCGTAGTTGAAGCTGGCATCCCACTCGTACGAGTAGCGGTGCTGGAAGCTCAGCGTGAACGGCAGCGTCGGGTGCACCGCGAGCGGCGGCGAGACGAGCCGCAGGTCGGTCGTCGTGCCCACGTCGGTCAGGAAGTACGCGTGGTCATCGCCGGAGAGCACGACCCGCGCCCACGGGCCGCCCGGCGCGCCGGGAGCGGCGTCGCTCGTCCACGCGCTGTTGTGCGCCTCGACGTCGTCGGTCGTGCCCGTGCCCTCGTCGGACTGGACGAAGTCCGTGAGCGTTCCGACCCGCGGGCCGGGCTGCAGCAGACCCGGATCGTCGACCGAGACGGAGACAGACGCGGGCGCGTTCGCGGCGGCTCCAGTGAGGTCCACGGGGACTGCGAGTTCGACGACGGTGAAG
>CADEFY010000141.1 GCA_902826705.1 uncultured bacterium | reverse complement strand
CCAACCGAACGCGTGCTGCTGGCTGCGGCGCTCCGAAGCGCGTTCTTGAGTGGGGCGTTGTTGGTGGCAGCTATCGGCAATGATGGAGCGCCCGTCGTCAAGTACCCCGCCGCGATGTCTGATCTGGTCGTCGCGGTGGGCGCGGTCGACTGGAACAACAGCCGCTGGCAGAACTCCACGACATTGGCGACCCACTGCACCACAGTTCCGTTTCCGTCCTTCGGTAGTAGCTACGGCTCTTGGCTGGACGTCGTGGCTCCAGGCGGAGTTGCGGTTCAAGCCCCCTCGGGAGACGCGACCGCTCAGGTGACACTGCCAGCCGTGTTCAACTGTCCCCTGTGTATGAACTACCCGCATGCGCCAACGGCAGGGTTTGGGGGGACCTCGGCGGCCGCGCCAGTTGTCTCTGGAGCCGCAGCATGGTTGCTGCACGTCATGCCGGACCTCACTTCGGAAGACGCCGGCGAGGTTCTTCGCCGAAGCGCGACCGACCTTGCGCCTCCAGGATTCGACATCTTCCACGGCCACGGCAGCATCGACTCATGGGAAGCGACGAAGTACCTGCACAGGCCCGGCACGCCCATTCTGAAGTGGCTCCATCACGATGTGCTCGAGTCACAATCTGGACTCGCGATCGTGGATTCGAGCGCAGTCACGATCACGCTCACCAACAGTCCTTTGGCTGTGCAGAACAATGGCGGGCAGTCACAGCCCGCGATGCGCTATCGACTCAGCGGTACCGCAGCGTACCCCGCGTACGCCTCGCCGCCAGACGTCTGGGTGAGGCGCGCAGGGTCTCTTGGCGCCGATGGCGGGCCGGCGTGGGATCACTTCGAGCGGGCGCCGTGGGCGCAGGTCGTCGGCTCTGTGGGCCTCTCGTCGTGTGACTTCGAGACCTATGTCTATCGACTCACGAACCTGGACCCCTCGACGACTGATGTGTTCTACCCGTCTGCGCCGGAGGCCGCTCGGGTGGCCTTCACAGTGCTTGGAGCCGACACGCCACTGCATGTGGACGCACCACCCTCGAGCCCTGGCCGTCTGCGTCTCGAGGTCAGGAGTGCGGTCCCAGGCTCGCGACTTGAGTTCGCCGTCCATGGTGGTACTGGTGAGAGTCTGAGGGCCTCCGTATTCGACCTTCAGGGCAGACGCATCGCCAATCCGTCCGACTCGGCGCCAGACGCTGCCTCGCCCGTTCTTCAATGGGATGGGAGGACTGTAAGCGGAAGTCCGTCGCAGCCCGGAATGTACTTGCTTCGCGTTGAGCAAGGTGGCCGCGTTGCGACGCTTCGGTTCCTCCTCACTCGATGATGGGGAGACTCGCGCGAATCGGCCGCGTCGGTCTGCTCGTCGCCATGCTAGTGTGGCTCTCCACGTCGGTCGCGAGTGCGCAGGCACCTTACTGCCCGCCATTCGATGAATGGACCCGAGGGCGGGTGCCGACGCTGGCCGCACTTGTCAACAATGGCGCGGTGTTCACGTGGCTTCCAACCGACGAAGCCACCGGAACCGCTGCCGAGGGAGTTGCGGTTCGCTTGCTCGATGACCTCGGGCAGTCGGCTCAAGCATGGGAGTCCGGGCCCCTCGTCTTCGAAGAAGGCGGATTGTCCAGCTATCCGCGCCTCGTTTCGCTGGATCGGAGGGCGTTCATCCTCTCGTGGGATCGATTCGTCAATGGTGGGAACGAACTGGTGCAAGCAGGGGGGCGCATGTCGGGCCTGCTTCCGCCGCCCCCATCGAGCCTCCAGGACACTGTGCTGAGTGGAGCGTCGATTCACCAGAGCACGCAGGAGGTCGTCGCAATAGACAGTACGGAAGCGTATGTCGCTACCGGCGAGTTCTCCGGGCTGATGCTGCGCAAGCTGGGGGTTGGAACCATCACCGTTCCAGGCTGGCCTCTTTCGGGCGTTGAGCTTGGAGTCGAACGCCGGCTGGGTGGGCTCGCACTGGATGACAGCGGGGGGGTCTACGTGGCGGACTGCCAGCTGGTGCCCTGCTTCATGCCAACGGACGACTGCACTACAACGGTCAAAGTGCGCAGAGTGCTAGCGGACGCGACCTTCGACCCCCGATGGGGCGATGCCGGGAGAATTCTCGGAAGTGGTTTGCCCAGGGGGCGTTCGTTCATCGTGATGCCCGATCGGGCCGGCGGGTGCTATGCGCTCTGGTACGGACGACATCCCGTCGGGCTGCGGTTGATGAGGCTGCTACCGGACGGATCCACTGCACCCGGGTGGCCACTCGAGGGCGACACGATTCGAAGTGGCTTCACGCATGTTCCCGGGCGCGATCTCTACGGGAACGGGCCACAGGCTTTGGTCACCGCCTCATCGGACTTTCTCCTACCGGGCGTGATGAACATTGACAACCTGACGCCTGACTTTAGGGTTGCCATTCTGGCCAGTGGGCCACTCAGCGGCACTCCGAGCGGATGGACGACTCACGCCGTGCCGCTCTCGGATGTCGTCCCGCTGAGTACTCTTCCTCCGGTCATCGGCGCGGACTCCACCAGCCGAGCGGTAGTGGTGTGGGCACACAGTGGCGTGCTATATGCCAACGCGATCGACACTCGCACTGGCCAGTATCTCTCCGGCTGGCCGCCGACAGGCCGCGTGCTCTGTCCAGGTCCCGAGACGCGCACCGAACCGGCGTTGCTCGTGCATGAAGACGGTACGTTCACCGTCGCATGGTCCGAACTGAGGGCCGGCGTGTACGGAGTCCGCCACGGTCGCTTCTACATCGAAGACGGCACGGTCGCCACGACACTGGCAGCTCGGCTGACCGAGCATCTTGTGCGCGACGGCTGGGTCGAGGCCGAATGGAGTCTCAGCAACGCGGGCGGCGCGGCGATCATGCTGCAGCGCGCCGTGGACGATGCGGCGTTCACCGAGCACGAGGGCCTCGAGCGAATCGGTGCCACGACGATCCGCCTGCGCGATGCGGTTCCAGCCGGCGCCCGGCGCCTGCGCTACGCGCTGCGATCGGGACCCGACGCGATCTCGGACACGCTCACGGTCACGCTGGGCATCACACAACCTCCGCGACTGGTCGCGGCCACGCTGCAGCGTGGCGCACGCGTGGAGCTCCGGCTGCGACTGGACGCGCCGCAGGACTGGGTCGAGGTCGCGCTGCACGACATCGCCGGGCGACAGGTGGCCAAGCGGCGCTGGAGCGCCATGGCGGCGGGTGAGCACCTGCTCGAGTTCGAGCCGAGTGGTGCCCGGCCGGGCGTCTTGCTCGCGCGCATGCGCGCGGCCGACGGCACCTCCGTCGTTCGCACGATCGTCCGGCTCACGGACTAGCGTCACCTCGCGCCTGGCCGGCCGCCTCGGGGCCGTGAGCCCGCGCTGGACGCGGCGAAGACCGCCCTGTTGGACACCTCGCCACCCCCCGGGCATACTCCCCGGCCGCTTCATCCATACACCCTAGAGAACAGGCGGAGCGCTCGGATCCACCCGCAGTCCTGTGATCGTCCGGAGCGGACGACATGGGCCCGGGCCCGGGGAACGCCGCCGGTGCTGAGGCAGAACATGAAGTCCGGAATCCATCCGATCTACGAGACGCGCACGTACCGCTGCTACGGTTGCGAGACCGAGTGGCAGCTCCGCACCACGATCCAGCCCACCGCGTCGGACGGCAAGGTGCACCTCGATGTGTGCGCGCACTGCCACCCGTTCTTCACCGGCAAGCAGAAGCTGATCGACAAGGCCGGTCGTGTGGATCGCTTCCGCAAGCGGTACGCCAAGGCGCAGACGGCCGACAACGCCTAGCGCTTCGTCTCGGGCTCCCGGAGTGGCGCGCGTCTCGCGCGCACCCGGGAGCCTTCTGTTTACCCCGCCGCGCGATCCCTAGGAGGCCCGATGCCATTCCTGCCCGTGGGCGGTCAGGCGGTGCTGGAGGGCGTGATGATGCGCTCGCCCACCCGCATGGCGGTCGCCGTGCGACGCCCCGACGGCACGCTCGGATTCATGGAGAAGCCGTTCGAGTCGGTCACGCGGCGCGTCAAGCTGCTGGGGCTGCCGGTGGTGCGCGGCGCGGTGTCCATGTTCGAGACGCTCATGCTGGGCATGACAGCGCTCAACTTCAGCGCCGACGAGGCCACGCGTGCCGAGGGCGGCACCGAGACGCAGAGCCTGGGCGGGCAGATCGCGCAGATCGCCACCATCCTCGTCTCGCTCGCGCTGGGGGTCACGCTGTTCGTGATCCTGCCCGCCAAGGTCACGGGGTGGCTCGGGTTCCACGACCGCATCGGGTTCGGGCTGGTCGATGGCTTCTTCCGCCTGCTCGCGTTCGTGCTCTACCTGCTGCTGATCTCGCAGTGGAGCGAGATGGCGCGTGTACTGGGCTTTCATGGCGCGGAGCACAAGGCCATCCACGCGCTCGAGGCGGGCGCACCGCTCACGCCCGAGAGTGTGCAGTCGTTCTCGCGGTTCCACCCGCGCTGTGGCACGTCGTTCCTGTTCCTCGTGGTGGTGATCAGCATCGTGGTGTTCACGTTCGTGGGCAAGCCCCAGAACGTGCTGCATCATCTGGGGCGGGTGGCCTGCATGCCGGTGATCGCCGGGATCGCGTTCGAGTTCATCCGCCTCTCGGGCCGCACCATCGGCAACCCGGTCGTGCGTGCGCTGGTGTGGCCGGGCATGCAGTTCCAGCGGCTCACCACCCGCGAGCCCGACCTGGAGATGTGCGCGGTGGCGATCGCATCGCTCGACAAGGTCAAGAGCGATCCCGTGCTGCTCGACCTGCAGCGCAAGGGCGGCACGACCGAAGTGAGTTTCGTGCAATGAGCCGCTCGCGGTGATCGACGGCCACCTGCACGAGGCGCTCACGCGCGTCGAAGAGCGCTTCGCGGCACTCGAGACGCAACTCGCGGCTCCCGACGTGGCCAGCGATCCGCGCCGACTGCGCGACCTGTCCAAGGAGCGCTCGCGACTGGTGAAGACCGTCGAGACCGCGGCCGAGTGGCGGCGCGTGCACGCCACCATCACCGACGACGAGGCCGCCGTGGCCTCGGGCGATGCCGAGCTGGCCGAGCTGGCCCAGGCCGAACTGCCCGAGCTGCGCACGCGCGAGGAGTCGCTCACGGCGCAGCTCAAGAAGCTGCTGCTGCCGCGCGATCCCGACGACGACAAGGACGTGCTCGTCGAGATCCGCGCCGGCGTCGGCGGCGAGGAGGCGGCGCTGTTCGCGGCCGAGGTGTTCCGCATGTACACCAAGCACGGCGAGCGGCGCGGCTGGAAGCACGAGGTGATCAGCGTGACCGAGGCCGAGGCCGGAGGCCTCAAGGAAGTGATCCTGTCGCTGACCGGCGACAGCGTGTACCGCGAGATGAAGTTCGAGTCCGGCGTGCACCGCGTGCAGCGTGTGCCGGCCACCGAGGCGTCGGGCCGCATCCACACCTCGGCCGCCACGGTCGCGGTGCTGCCCGAGGTCGAGGACGTGGACATCGTGATCGACGAGAAGGACCTGCGCGTCGACGTGTTCCGCGCCGGCGGCCCCGGCGGCCAGGGGGTCAACACCACCGACTCCGCGGTGCGCATCACGCACCTGCCCACCGGGCTCGTGGTGAGCTGCCAGGACGAACGCTCGCAGATCAAGAACAGAGCCAAGGGCATGAAGGTGCTGCGCGCGCGGCTGTACGACTTGAAGTTGCAGGAGGCGCAGGCCAAGCAGGCGGCCGCGCGCAAGAGCCAGGTGTCGAGCGGCGACCGGAGCGCCAAGATCCGCACTTACAACTTCCCGCAGGGGCGCGTGACCGACCACCGCATCAACCTCACGCTCTACCGGCTCACGGAGTTCATGGAGGGCGACATCGGCGAGATGACCGAGGCACTGGTCGAGGCCGATGCCGCCGAGCGCCTGGCGCAGATGGCGAGCGGAGCCACGGCGAGCTGAGCCGCCGCCGCCTCGCGGCGCAGGCGCTGCGCACGGCGTGCACGCGGGCGTCAACGACGTGCCGCCCCGGGCGTCAGCGGGGCGCGACCTCGCCGCTGAACTCGCGCTTCGTGGCGGGGCACGCGACATGCACGCCCTCGCGGCGTCGCCACGCATGGAGCGTGGCGCATCGCTCGAGGCAGCCATGCGCACGGGAGTCCGCGGTATCGCCGCCGCCGCGCCGTTCGATCCGGCACCGCTCATGGCGGGTGCGATCGCACTGGCGGCATGGTTCGCCGTGTACGCGTCGCTCGCGCACCCGGGGCTCGCAGTCGGCACGCCGCTCGCGCATGCCGTGGGCGCGCTGTGGCAGTGGGCGATCGCGTCATTCGAAGCGGGAGTGCTGCTCGCGCTCGTGAGCCACCGGCGTGTACGCGTGCCTTACGGCCGCACGGTGGCGGCACTGCTCGTGATCTCGCTCGTGCAGGCGGCCGTGGTGGCGCTGCAGGCCTGCGCGTGGGCCTGGCCCGAGTGGCGCGACGCGCTGGCGCCCCTCGCGGGCGCGGGGGTGCACTGGCCGCCCGGTGTGCCGCGCGATGGCTTCGCGCTCGCATGGGGGCAGACGGGGCTGCTCACGTTCGTGCGCGTGGCGGCCACTGCCGAGTGGCTGCATGCGCATCGGGTGCCGCGCGCACGCGCATGGGCCACGGTGACCGCATGCTATGGTGCCGCGCGAGCACTCGCGTGGTGGAGCGCCGACCTCCTGCGCGGTGCGAGTCCGCTCGGATGAGCCAACCGGAGGGGCGCCTGAACGCGTTGAACCGCATCGCCGGCCTCGTCGCCACGCTCGTGCTCGTGGCCGTCGCGGTGCTGTGGACGCGCGAGCGGTTCCGCGACCGCGCGACGGCCGTGTTCGACCCGGCCCGCTTCGCGGTGCTCACGCCGCCCGCCACCTCGCCCGACGAACGTTGGCTGGTGGCCGTCAATCCCGGCTGCTCGCACTGCCGTGAGCACCTGGTCGCGCTCGAGGCGCGGCTCGTGGGCAGCCCCGAGCACGCGCGGCTCGGCGCGCTCATCGTGGACACGCCGCAGCGTCCCGACACTCTCACGCTGGCGCCCCTCGCCCCGGCGGGCGTGTGGTGGGACTCGGCCGGCATCTGGCGCCAGACGTGGGAGCACCGGGTGTACGGCGAGGTGCTGCAGTTCGCCGCCGATGGCTCGCTGCGCGCCACCCAGCCGCCCGGTTGGAGTCCGTAGCCGGATCGATCGCCCCCGCGTAACCACCCCGGAGTCAAGAAGGAGGTGAGAGGGGATGCGGAACCGACACCGTGCCGTGGCACTCGCTGCGGCGCTGCTGCTGGCAGCGAGCCACCCCGCGCTCGTGCGCGCCGAGGCGGACACCAGCAGCTCGAGCGACGGACTGGGCCGGCTCATGCGCTACAGCGCGTGCGCGCTCGCCACGTTCCTCGCGACCACACCCACGTCGATGGGGCAGGCGCTCATCGGCTGTGGTCTGATCTACCTGGACGAAGTGGGCAGCTCCAACCCGTAGGAGGCATCGGTGAAGCGTCATGTTCGCCCCCTCGTGCTGCTCGCCCTCGCGGCGGCCGTCTCGCTCGCGCCGGACTCACGCGCGGCGGGGCCGGCTC
>CADEFY010000140.1:1151-7551 GCA_902826705.1 uncultured bacterium | reverse complement strand
ACCATCCTCAAGTTCGAGCCCCCCCATGAGTGACCACTCCGCCATCGAGTGGACCGACGCCACGTGGAACCCGGTCACCGGCTGCAACAAGGTCAGTCCGGGGTGCAAGCACTGCTACGCGCAGACGTTCTCCGAACGATTCCGCGGTGTGCCGGGGCACCCGTTCGAGCAGGGCTTCGACTTGCGCCTGTGGCCGCAGCGCATCGAGCTGCCGCTGCGGTGGCGCACGCCACGGCTGATCTTCGTCAACTCGATGAGCGATCTCTTCCACGAGCGCGTGCCCGACGACTTCATCGCGCGCGTGTTCGACACCATGCGGCGCGCGTCGTGGCACCGTTTCCAGGTGCTCACCAAACGGCCCGAGCGCATGGCCCGCTTCGTCCGCGAGCACTTCGCGAGCGAGCCTTGGCGCAGCACCCACCCCAATGTGTGGCTCGGGACCAGCGTCGAGAGCGAGCGCTACGTGGGCCGCGCCGAGATCGTGGCGTCACTCCCGGCCGCCGTGCGCTTCCTGTCGTGCGAGCCGCTGCTCGGCCCGCTCGATCTGCGCCATGTACTCGGCCCCACGGGCATCGACTGGGTGATCGTGGGCGGCGAGAGCGGCCACGGCGCGCGCACCATGCAGGCCGCATGGGTCCGCAACATACGCAGCCAGTGCCGCGCCGCGCGCGTGCCGTTCTTCTTCAAGCAGTGGGGCGGCCCGCAGAAGAGTCGCACGGGGCGCACGCTCGACAAGCGCACACACGACGCCATGCCGGTGGCGCCCCGCGCCTGAACGCCCGCCTCACCCCCGCCGCGCCGCCTCGATCCTGGCGATGTCGATCTTCTTCATCGGCATCATCGCCTCGAACGCGCGCTTGGCGGCCGCCGGGTCGGGGTCGGTCACGGCCTCGATCAGCGCGTTCGGCGTGATCTGCCACGACACGCCCCACTGGTCCTTGCACCAGCCGCACTGGCTCTCCTGGCCGCCGTTGCCCACGATCGCGTTCCAGTACTTGTCGGTCTCGGCCTGGTCCTCGGTCGCCACCTGGAACGAGAACGCCTCGCTCTGCTTGAACGCGGGCCCGCCGTTGAGTCCCACGCACGGCACGCCCATCACCGTGAACTGCACGGTGAGCACGTTGCCCTCCTGGCCCGAGGGGTAGTCGCCGGGTGCGCGGTGCACCGCGTCCACCGACGAGTCGGGGAACGTGGCGGCATAGAAGCGCGCGGCCGCCTCGGCGTCGCGCTCGTACCAGATGCAGATCGTGTTCTTGGCTCGCTCGGGCATGCATCGCTCCTTCGTGAGGGGTCGCCGCGCGGGGATCGCCGTGCGCCACACACTACTCGCACGCACGCCGCATTCGGCCATTGTCTTACTGCACATGCGTGCAGTAGCATGCCACGCATGCGCACCGTCCTGCACGTCGACATCGATGCGTTCTTCGCCAGCATCGAGCAGCAACGCGACCCCCGGCTCCAGGGCCGGCCGGTCGTCGTGGGCAACGGCGTGATCGCGTCGTGCTCCTATGAGGCGCGGCGGTTCGGGCTCAAGGCGGGCATGCCGCTCTCCGAGGCGCGCCGCCGCTGCCCGCAGGCGGTCATCCTCGACGGCCACGCGCAGGTCTACCGCTGCTACGCCGAGCGCATCTTCGAGCAGTGCCGCCGGCTCTCGCCCGACGTCGAGACCTATCTCGACGAGGCCTACCTCGAGCTCACCGGCACCGAGCGCGCGCACGGCGGCGACCTGCTGGCGGCGGCGGCCGGGCTGCGGCGCGCGGTGCAGGCCGACACGGGGCTCACGGTCACCTGCGGCCTGGGGCCCAACCGCATGCTCGCCAAGTTGGCCGGCAAGACGGTCAAGCCCGACGGGCTCGCGGCCGTGAGCGAGGCCGAGGCCGAGGCGTTCCTCACCGCGCGGCCCATCGAGCAGTTGGCGGGCGTGGGCCACGCGCATGCGCGCACGCTGCGCAGCATGGGCCTCACGTCGATCGGCGATCTGCGCGCGCTGCCGGTCGGCACGCTCGAGGCGCTGTTCGGGTCCCCGGGCCGCCTGCTGTTCGAGCGCTGCCGCGGCCGCGACACGGCGCCGGTCAGTGCGCGCGAGGTGCCGCGCTCGCTGTCGCGCGAGACGTCGTTCCACGAGGACACCGCCGACCCGCGCCTGATCGAGGGCATGCTCGAGTACCTGGTGGGCCGCGCCTGCCACGCCTGCCGCGAGCGCGGGTTGTCGCCACGCACCGTGGCGGTGCACCTGCGCTGGAGCAGCGGCGAGTCGGCCGAACAGTCGCGCACGCTGCCGCAGGCGTCGGCCGTGGACCCGGTGGTGCTGGCGCTGGCGCGCGAGCTGCTCGCGCGGCTCGACACGCGGCGCGTCACGCTGCACGCGCTGGGCGTCACGCTGTCGCAGTTCGTGGTGGGCGCCAGCGAGCAGGGCGCGCTGTTCGACGAACCCGAGGCCGGCCGCCGCGCGGCGCTCTGCCAGGCGCTCGACCAGGTGCGCGGCACGTTCGGCAGCGGCGTGCTGCTGTCGGGCCGCGCGCTGCACCTGAAGGGCCGCGTGCGCCGCGACCGCTACGGCCTGGTGCTGCGCACGCCGTCGCTCACGCAGTAGCGCGAGCCGCCCGAGCCCCCATGCCCTTCACCCCGCTCCGCGTGCGCTCGCACGGCTCGCTGCTCGCCGGCATCGCCGCGCCCGAGGCGCTGGCCGAGCGCGCCGCCGAACTGGGCTACGGCGCGCTCGCACTCACCGATCGCGACAACCTCTACCTCGGCGTGCGGTTCCTCACCGCGTGCGCGGCCGCGGGGCTCACGGCGCTGCCGGGCGCCGAACTCACCGCGCGCGACGCGGCCCCGGGTGAGTCGGTCCCGCGTGCGCTGCTGCTGGCGTTCGATCGCCGCGGCTGGGCCACGCTCTGCGCGCTGATCAGCGCGCGGCATCTCGATCCCGACTTCGACCTGGTGCGCGCGCTGGGCGCATCGCACGCGGGCCTGCACGTGATCGTCGAGTCGGTCACGCTCGCGGCGGCGCTGCTCGCGGCCGGCGTGCCGGCGGCCATGCGCGGCGCCGACGCGGCGCACCGCCCGCTCTCGCACCGCGGCGGGCTGTGGGTGGGCGTGCGCGGGCTGGCGGCCGAGCGGCCGGGGCTGCGCGAGCGGCTCGCCGCCGCATGGCGACTGGGGGTGCCCGCAGTCGCCACGGGCGATGTGTGGCTGCTCGTGCCGGGCGACCACGAGGCGCACCGCGTGGCGGTCACCGCAGCCGCGGGCGAGCGGCTCGAGCGCATGCCGCCCTCGGCGTTCGCCTCGCGCGAGGCGTGGCTGGCCTCGCCCGCCGAGTGGACGCGCCGCGTGCGCGCGGTGTGCGCGGGTGCCGGCTGCGCCACGGCCGCCGATGCGCTGCTCGCCGAGAACGAGGCGTTGGTCTCTCGCGTCCGCTTCGAGCTCGAACTGGGCGCGCCCATCTTCCCGCATGCGCCGCTGCCGCCGGGCGTGGCGCCCGCGGCCGAGCTGCGGCGGCTCGCCGAGGCGGGCCTGGCGCGGCGCTTCCCCGCCACGCGCGCGCTGTCGGTGCGCGCCACGGCGCGCGCGCGGCTCGAGTCCGAGCTGGCGCTGATCGCACATATGGGGTTCACCGACTACTTCCTGCTCGTGGCGAGCATCGTGGGGTTCGCACGCGACCGCGGCATCCCCACCGTGGGCCGCGGCTCGGGCGCCAGCAGCCTCGTGGCCTACGCGCTCGGCGTGACCAACGTGGATCCGGTGCGCTATGGCCTGTGCTTCGAGCGGTTCCTGCACCCGCAACGGCGCGACTGCCCCGACCTCGACATCGACCTCTGCTGGCAGCGGCGCGACGAGGTGATCGCGTTCGTGTACGACGCCTACGGCCACGACCGCGTGGCCATGATCTCCACGCACAGCACCTTGGGCGCGCGCTCGGCGTTCCGCGACGCGGCCAAGGTGCTGGGCCTGCCGCTGCCGCGCGTCAACCAGTTGGCGCGCCGCGTGCCGCGCGACCTGGAGCCCAGCGCACTCGAGGCCGCGCTCGCCGGCCGCACGCCGCACGCGCTCGGCCCCGAGTTCGCCGAGCCGCGCGTGCGCGAGGCCATGCGGCTGGCCGCGCGGCTGGCCGGTTCTCCGCGGCACCTGTCGGTGCACTGCGGCGGACTGGTGATCGCCGACCGCGCGCTCACCCACTACCTGCCGCTCGAACGCAGCGCCAAGGGCGTGGTGGTGTCGCAGTTCGAGATGCGCGCCGTCGAGGCGATCGGCCTGGTCAAGATGGACCTGCTCGGCAACCGCGCGCTGAGCACGATCGGCGAGTGCCTGTCGCTGGCCGCGCACGATCCCCATGCGGCGGCCGCGGGCCTTGATGCACGCGGCACGCCGGTTCCCTCGCCCGACGACATCGCCGAGGACGACGCGATCACCGCCGCGGCCGTCTCTCGCGGCGACACGCTCAACACGTTCCAGCTCGAGTCGCCCGCCATGCGCAACCTGCTGCGCATGCTGCGCGCGGGCACGCTGGATGAGACCGTGGCCGCCGTGGCGCTGGTGCGGCCTGGACCTGCGGAGTCGGGCATGAAGGAGGCGTTCTGCCGCCGCCACCGCGGCCTCGAGCCCGACGTGTTCGCGCACGAGCGCCTGCGCGCGACGCTCGCCGACACGCACGGGCTCTTGTTGTACGAAGAAGACTGCATGCGCGTGGCGCACGCGCTCTGCGGCATGCCGCTCGCCGAGGGCGAGACGCTGCGCCGCGCGATCGGCAAGGCGCGCGACGACGGCGAGCGATCGTTCTTGGAGCGCGGGTTCGTGGCGCAGGCGCGCGGCGCCGGCGTGGACGAGGCCAGCGCGCGCGCCGTGTGGCGCGAGCTGCTGCGGTTCGCCGCGTACGCGTTCTGCAAGGCGCACGCGGCCGGCTACGGCGCGCTCGGTTGGCAGAGCGCGTACTACCGCGCGCGCTTCCCCGCCGCGTGGGCGGTGGGCGTGCTGCACCACCACGCGGGCATGTACCCCACGTGGGTGCACGTCGAGGACCTGCGCCGAGGCGCTGTCGATCGCGCCGCCGTCGCGGTGCTCGCGCCGTGCGTGATGCGCTCGGCCTGGACCAGCGCGCTCGAGGGTGCCGCCGTGCGCGTGGGGCTGCACCGCGTGGCCGGGCTGGCGGCGGCCACGGGCGAGCGGCTCGTGGCGGCGCGTGCGACGCGCGCGTTCGTGAGCCTCGCCGACCTGGCCGATCGCGTGCGCCCCACGCCGCCCGAGCTCGAGGCGCTCGTGCTCGCGGGCGCGCTCGATGCGCTGCCGCAGCAGGCCACGCGCGCCACGCGGCTGCTCGAGGCGCGCGTGCACGCGGCGCTCGAGAGTTCGGCCGGCGGCCAGGCGCGGCGCGCGCGTGCCGTGCAGGCGCCGGCGCTCGCGGCCGGCGACGGCGAGCCGCTCGCGCCCGCCGCGCGCGCGCCCGCGCCGGGCGGCGAGCCGCTGCCCGAGCTGCCCGACGCTCCGCTCGCCGACCGCGTGCGCGGCGAGTTCCGCGCCACGGGGCTGTGGTTCTCCGCGCACCCGCTCACGGTGCTCGCACCCGATGTGGCGCGCCGCGGCGTCACGCCCGCCGCGCAGGCCGAGAGCCACGTGGGCCGCCGCATCGCCGTGTGCGGCCTGCCGTGCGCCGCGCGCCGAGTCGAGGCCAAGCAGGGCGGCATGGTGCTGTTCACCACGCTCGCCGACGAGAGCGGGCTCATGGAGTGCGTGCTGTTCCCCAGCGCCTACGCGCGGTTCGCCCCCGCCATGCGCGCCGAGATCGTGCGCGCCGAGGGCCGCATCGACAGCACGCTCGGCGCCCTCACGCTGGTGGTCGACCACGCCGAGGGGTTCGGCGCCGCCGAGTCGCGCGACACGCACTGGGGCGCGTGGAGCGACGCGGGGCCGGGCTCGGCGTATCGCGACGGGCGCGACGTGCGGCCGATGGGGCCGGTGGAGCCGCACCCGGGATCGCGGAACAGGACGGCGCGAGAGGCGCCGGCGGCGTGAGCGCCGCTTCACCAGCCGACGGGCTTGGGAATGGCCTTGCCATCAGGCAGCCCATGCAGCCGAACCGGAGCCGCGCTCCGGCTCATTGCACGCCGTACGCCTCTTCGGCGGCATCGGCCCACTCGCGCACGATCGTGCCGGCGTGGTCGATGGTGTGGATGCCCGCCACGCTGCGGCCGGCCTGCCAGAACTCGCCGCGGCCCCGGGGCACGCGCAGCGAGCGCTTGAGCTTGGTGAGCGTCCGCACGGCGAACAGGCTGCGCATGAGGTGCTTGGTGCGCGGCTGCTGCAGCAGCCAGCGCTCGAGCGCGTTCACCTTGAGCCCCATGCGGCGCACCGCGGGCGAGTCGAGCACGGCCACGGGCACACCGGTGATGCGCTCGGTCATCACCAC
>CADEFY010000140.1:0-1141 GCA_902826705.1 uncultured bacterium | reverse complement strand
TGCCGCACTGCACGCCGGCATAGCCCATGCGCAGCGCCTCGACGAAGCCGGCCGCGTCGCCCACGCCGCCGGCACACACCACCGGCAGCCCGAGCGGCGCGAGTTCGTCGAGCAGCGCGCGCGGCTCGCGCGGCCCGGCGTGTCCGCCGGCGCGCACGTTCACGCCGATCAGGCCGTCCACGCCGCCGTCCTGCGCCTTCTTCGCCCAACGGGCCTCGGTGGCGTCGTGGTACACCACACCGCCCACGGCATGCGCCTTCTCCACCACCCAGCGCGGATCGCCGAGCGAGGTGACGAAGAACCGCACACCCTCCTCGAGCGCGATGTCGACCCACTGGCGCATGCGCTCGATGTAGCGGTCGTTCGACTTCTCGATCAGGGCGTTGAAGCCGATCGGCTTGCGCGTGAGCCGCTTGATCAGCCGCAGCCCCTCGCGGAAGTCGTGCCCCAGCACGTACGTCAGCGTGAGCGGCTGCACCACGCCGATGCCACCGGCCTCCGACACGGCCGCCACCAGCTCGGGATCGCTGCACGGGTACATGGGCCCGCAGATCAGCGGCACTTGGATGCCGGTGTGGCGCGTGAGCGGCGTGTCGAGCGGGCTCGCGGTGCCGGAGGCGCTCATGAGCGCACGTCCAGCCGCCAGTGCACGTGGATGCGCGCTACGGTGTCCCCCGACGCGTCGGTGAGCGTCGCGGTGACCACGTGGTCCGTGGGGCGCGACACCGGCGGCACGGTCACATGCGCCTCGGCGGTGATCCGGCCGCGCGCCTTCTTGGAGAACTCCACTTCGATGCGCGTCACGATGCTGCGCAGCCCCGCGGGCAGGCACGAGATCATCGCGATGCCGCTCGTGAACTCGCCCAGGTTGGTGAGCGCCACCGCGTGCACGGAGCCCAGGTGATTGCGCAGCGCGGGGCGGTCGCGCATCGACACGCGTGCATGCCCGGGCTCGAGCGTGTCCACGTGCGGCATCACGCTGGCGCTGTACGGCACCATGCGGCGGATCACGAGCCGGAACAACTGCCGCCCGAGCGGCAGCCGCTCGCACGTGCGCCACACACCCAGCAACTGCTCGGCCGCGTCACGCGCCATGCGACTCGCTCCGTGCGCGCATGGCGCTCAGAGTCCCAGCTCCGCG
>CADEFY010000139.1 GCA_902826705.1 uncultured bacterium | reverse complement strand
ACACCATGGTCTACGGCATCCTGCGCCTGATCAACTTCGCGCACGGTGACGTGTACATGCTGGGCGCGTTCATGGGGCTCTACGCCACGCGCTGGTTCAAGGCGGCCGAGGACCCGAACCCGTTCAAGGCCGTGCTCGTGCTGCTCACGAGCATGCTGCTCTGCGCCCTGATCGGCATGGTGATCGAGCAGTTCGCCTACAAGCCCGTGCGCAGGAGCCCGCGGCTGTCGGCGCTGATCACCGCGATCGGCGTGTCGCTGCTGCTCGAGAACGGCGGACTGCTGTTGTTCGGCGCCGATCCCAAGTTCTTCCCACAGATCGTGCCGTCCCGGAACATCGCGCTGGGCGGCGGCGTGGTGGTGAGCAACCAGCAGTTGATCGTGATCGTGGTCTCGCTGGTGCTCATGTTCGCGCTGCGCATGCTCGTGCTGCACACCCGCGTGGGCAAGGCCATGCAGGCGGTGTCGCACAACCACATGGCCGCCTCGCTCATGGGCATCTCGGTGGACCGCATCATCACGTTCACGTTCATGATCGGTTCGGCGCTCGCCGCCGCCGCCGGCGTGCTCGTGGCGCTGCAGAGCCCCAAGATCGAGCCGCTCATGGGGATCATGCCGGGGCTCAAGGCGTTCGTGGCCGCGGTGCTGGGCGGCATCGGCAACATCCCGGGTGCCGTGGTGGGCGGCTTGGTGATGGGGATCGCGGAGGTGCTGGTGACGGGCTATCTGTCGCCCACCTACCGCGACGCGATCGCGTTCGTGCTGCTGATCCTGATCCTGCTGCTGCGGCCGGCCGGCATCTTCGGCAAGGCCGTGACCGAGAAGGTGTGATGAAGCTGCTCGCGCCGTTCGTGGTGCTGTTGGCGCTGGTCGGGCTCAACGTGGCGCTGCCGCAGGTGCTCAACCCGTACTACTTCCAGATCCTGATCCTGATCGGGATCAACATCATCCTGGCGGTCTCGCTCAACCTGATCAACGGCTTCACGGGCCAGTTCTCGATCGGGCATGCGGGCTTCATGGCGCTGGGCGCCTATTCGTCGGCCATGTTCACGCTCAAGGCCGGCCAGCCGCTCGTCGCGCAGCTCATGGCCGCGGGCGCCCCGGCATGGTTGGCGCAGGGCGGGGCGCTGCTCGTGGCGCTGCTGCTGGGCGGCGTGATGGCGGCGATCGCCGGCTACCTCGTGGGCCTGCCGTCGCTGCGGCTGCGCGGCGACTATCTGGCGATCGTGACGCTCGGGTTCGGCGAGATCATCCGCGTGCTGATCCTGAACATCGACGCGGTGGGCGGCGCGCGGGGCCTGCCCGGGATCCCGCGCTGGGCCGACTTCTTCTGGGTGTTCCTCGGCGTGGCGTGCGTGATCGCGCTGGCCGCCAACCTCGCCCACAGCACGCACGGGCGTGCCCTGTTCGCGATCCGCGACGACGAGATCGCCGCCGAGTCGCTGGGCGTGGACACCACACGCTACAAAGTGCTCGCGTTCGTGATCGGCTCGTTCTTCGCCGGTGTGGCTGGCGGGCTGTTCGCGCACTACCTGTCGTACCTCAATCCGAGCACGTTCCAGTTCACCAAGAGCATCGAGGTGATCGCGATGGTCGTGCTGGGTGGCATGGGCAGCATCACCGGATCGGTGCTGGCCGCCATCGTGCTCACGCTGCTGCCCGAGGTGCTGCGCACCGCCGGCGCGCTGCGCATGGTGATCTACGCGCTGCTGCTCATCGTGCTCATGATCACCCGGCCGCAGGGCCTGCTCGGGACGCGCGAGCTGGTGCTGCCGTGGTTCAAGCGCAAGCGCGCCGAGGCGGCATCGTGAGTGCGCCGCACTGCCTCACGCTATCCGCCTGCACCATGCAGTTCGGCGGCCTCAAGGCGGTCAACGACCTCTCGCTGGACCTGCCCACGGGCTCGCTGACGGGCCTGATCGGCCCCAACGGCGCGGGCAAGACGACGGTGTTCAACATGATCACCGGCGTCTACACGCCCACGCAGGGCAGCATCCGGTTCGGCGACGCGGACATCGGCGGGCTCAAGGCCAACCGCATCGCGCGCGCGGGCATCGCGCGCACGTTCCAGAACATCCGGCTGTTCAAGCAGCTCAGTTGCCGGGACAACGTCGCGATCGCCTGCCATCCGCAGGCGAAGGCGAGCGTGTGGGACGCCGTGTTCCAGACGCCGGCGTTCGAGCAGGACGAGCGCGCGCTCTACCGCGTCGCCGACGAGATGCTCGAGATCATGGGCCTGACTGCGGTGCGTGACGCCCTGGCCACCGAGCTGGCCTACGGCCAGCAGCGCCGGCTCGAGATCGCACGCGCGTTGGCGGGCCGACCCCGGCTGCTGCTGCTCGATGAGCCTGCGGCTGGCCTCAATCCGCAGGAGAGCGAGGACCTGATGCACGTGATCCGCGACATCCGCGCGCGGTTCTCGCTCACGCTGCTGTTGATCGAGCATGACATGAAGGTGGTGATGGGGATCTGCGAGCGCATCGCAGTGCTCGATTACGGCGTGAAGATCGCCGAGGGCACGCCCGCCGAGATCCGCGCCAACCCCAAGGTGATCGAGGCCTACCTGGGCGAAGAGGTGCACGCGTGAGCCAGTTGGAGGTGCAGGGGCTCGACGTGTACTACGGCGCCGTGCACGCGCTGAAGGGCGTGTCGGTGCGCGTCGAGCAGGGCGAGATCGTCACGCTGATCGGCGCCAACGGCGCCGGCAAGACCACGCTGCTGCGCTGCATCTCGGGGCTGGTGCCGGCCAGGTCCGGCAAGGTGCTGTTCGAGGGCCGCGACATCAGCAGGGTGCCGGCGCACGAGATCGTGGCGCTGGGGCTGTCGCAGTCACCCGAGGGCCGCATGGTGTTCGCCAACCTCTCGGTCGAGGACAACCTCGAGCTGGGCGCCTACCGCCGCAAGGACCGCGCGGCGATCGCCGGCGACCGCGACGAGGTGTACCGGCAGTTCCCGCGGCTGCTCGAGCGGCGCCGGCAGTTGGCGGGCACACTCTCGGGCGGCGAGCAGCAGATGCTCGCGATCGGCCGCGCGCTCATGTCGCGGCCGCGCGTGCTGCTGCTGGACGAACCCTCGCTGGGCATCGCGCCGCTGCTGGTGCGCGACATCTTCAAGAACATCGTCGAGATCAACCGACGCGGGGTCACGATCCTGCTGGTGGAGCAGAACGCCCACATGGCGCTGGGCGTGGCGGCGCGCGGCTACGTGCTCGAGACCGGCTCGGTGGTGCTCGAGGATGCCGCGGCGAGCCTCGCGGCCAACGACGAGGTGAAGAAGGCCTACCTGGGCGGATGACTCGACTTCTGCCCGGAATCGGCGATACTCGTTGAAGGTGCGGCGTCCGGATGGGCCGTGAACGAGCACGGTCCGACCCCCGGCGGCCGATCGGACTTCGGTCTGGCGACTGCTGCCGGCGCCGCGCCACTCCTTTCTGGATCGCGCGTGAGTACCGCCGCGTGAGCCCGCGATGCTAGCTTGGGCCACGACATGACCAAGCCCCGCGATCCGCGCCGCGCCCTGCCATCGGTCGAGGCCCTGCTCCAGCACGAGGCGCTGCGCAGCGCGCGCGAGTCGCTGCCGCGCACGCTGGTGCTGGCGGCCGTGCGCGCCACGCTCGAGGCCGCACGCGCCGACGTCCGGCGTGGCGCGCCCGCGCCCGAGGCGGCCGCTCTCGCCGCCGACGCCGCTGCGCGTGCCGCCGCCGACGCCCGCCCCACAGTGCGCCGCGTGCTCAACGCCACGGGCGTGGTGCTGCACACCAACCTGGGCCGCGCGCCGCTCGCCGAGGCCGCGCGTCGCGCGGTGGCCGACGTGGCGGCGGGCTACTGCTCGCTCGAATACGACCTGGCCGTGGGCAAGCGTGGCGAGCGGGGGACCGGCGTCGAGGCGTGGATCGCGCGCCTGACCGGCGCCGAGGCGGCGTGCGTGGTGAACAACGGCGCGGCGGCGATCCTGGTGGCGCTGTCGGCGCTGGCCGCGGGCCGGCGCGTGGCCGTCTCGCGCGGCGAACTGGTGGAGATCGGCGGCAGCTTCCGCGTGCCCGAGATCATGGAGAAGAGCGGCGCCGCGCTGCTCGAGGTGGGAGCGACCAATCGCACGCATCTGCGCGACTACGTGCGCGCGCTCGAGAAGCATCGCGACCTGGGCGCGATCCTGCGCGTGCACCCGAGCAACTTCCGCGTGCAGGGGTTCACAGCGCGACCTGAGCTGGCCGAACTGGCCGCCCTCGCCCGCAAGCACAAGGTGCCGCTGATCGAGGACCTGGGCAGCGGCGCGCTGGTGGACCTGACGCCCTTCGGCCTGGAACGCGAGCCGACCGTGGGCGAGAGTCTCGCGGCCGGCGCCGATGTGGTCACGTTCTCGGGCGACAAGCTGCTGGGCGGCCCTCAGGCGGGGTTCATCGCGGGCCGCCGCAAGTGGATCGCCGCGATCCGCCGCGATCCGTTCGCGCGCGCGATGCGGGTGGACAAGCTGACGCTCGCGGCGCTCGAGGCCACGCTCGCGCTGTATGCCGACCCCGCTCGCGCCCGTGCCGAGGTCCCCGCGCTGGCCATGCTGGCGGTGACCGAGACCGCGCTCGCCGAGCGCGCCGAGCGGCTCTCGCATGAACTCGCCGGCCGCCTGCCCGCGATCACCGTGCGCGTCGTCGCCTCGAGCGGCGAAGTGGGCGGCGGTGCGCTGCCGCTGGAGAAGCTGCGCGGCCCGGTGGTCGAGGTGACGCATGCGAGCCACTCCGCCGCGCGCCTCGAGGCGCTGGCCCGCACCGCCGACCCGCCCGTGATCGGCACCGTGCGCGCCGAGCGCTTCCGGCTCGACGTGCGCACGCTGCGCGAGACCGAGATCGGCATGGCGGCGACTGCGCTGGCCAGGGTGTGGGGGTGAGGGCGGCGCGCCGCCAGGGGTGCCGAACCCCCCGGAAGTCGTTGACCCTGCGGGCGTAAGCGCTTACTTTCGCCGCTGGCAGTCGCTTCCAGCGCGTTCCGGCCACACCGCCCGTCCCACGCAGGGTGCCCCTCGGGGCCCCCGACGGGCGCGCCCGCCGACCGTGCCGCCAGCGCCGCCCCGGGACAGCGCACGCACACCTCTGGTCCGACCCCGAGGTCCCGGCACATCACCCGCACGGGCGTCGACTCCGCCCGCGCCGCCGCGGCCACGCCGCCCCGAGACGGGGCCGGTGGTCGTGCGCGCATCGTCCAGCGAGGCAGGGATGTTCCTCGAACGACTCGAGATCCAGGGATTCAAGTCCTTCGTCGACAAGACCGACCTTCGGTTCGGCGACGGCATCACGGGCGTGATCGGCCCCAACGGTTGCGGCAAGACCAACGTGTCCGACGCCATCCGCTGGGTGATGGGCGAGCAGAGCGCCAAGCAGCTCCGCGGCGACACGATGGAGGACGTGATCTTCAACGGCTGCCCCACGCGCAAGCCGCTGGGGCTCGCCGAGGTCCACCTCACGTTCCGCAACGAGCGCGGCATCCTGCCCACGGAGTTCAGCGAGGTCACGATCTCGCGGCGCGTCTTCCGCTCGGGCATGTCCGAGTACTTCCTCAACAAGACGCCGTGCCGGCTCAAGGACATCAAGGACCTGTTCTTCGACACCGGCATGGGCTCGCATGCCTACTCGGTGATCGAGCGCTCCATGGTGGACAACATCCTCTCGGACAACACCGGCCACCGCCGGTTCCTGTTCGAGGAGGCCGCCGGCATCACCAAGTACAAGCAGCGCAAGAAGGAAGCGCTCAACAAGCTCGATGCCACCGAGGGCGATCTCACGCGCCTCAACGACATCGTGTTCGAGATCGAGCGCGAACTGCGTTCGCTGGCCCGCCAGGTGGGCAAGGCGCGGCGCTACCAGCGCCTGCGCGACGACGTGCGCGACCTCGATCTGGCGCTCACCGGCGAGGCGATCGCCACGCTGCAGGCGCGCGAGGTCAAGGCGCGCGAGGAGTGGCAGGAGGAGGCGGTGCGCCGCGAGGGCGTCACGGCCAGCCTCGACACGATCGAGGCCACGCTCAACGACCAGAAGCTCGCGCTGCTCGAGCTCGAGCGCGAACTCTCCACCGCACAGGGCGGACTCAAGGACCGTGAGGAGGCGCGCATCGCCGCCGAGCACCAGGTGGTGCTGCTCCGCGAGCGGGCCGACGGCCTGCTGCGCCGCGCCACCGAGGCGAGCGACGAGGCGCAGCGCATGCGCGAGCGGCTCGCCGAGACCCAGGCGCGCGAGGAGGAGGCCAAGTCGCGCCTCGCCACGTTGCGCACCGAGCGCGAGGGCGCGCAGGTCGAGGCCGAGTCGCAGGAGGCGTCGCTCAACCAGCTCGAGACCGAGCTGCGCGCCTGCCGCCAGCGGGCGGCCACGCACAAGCAGATGTCGCTCGACCTGTTCTCGGTCGAGGCCGAGAAGAAGGGCACCATCGCCCGCGTCGGCGAGCGCTCCACCGCGCTGGCTGAGCGCCGCGCGGCCGCCGAGGCGCGCCGCGCCGAACTGCTCGAGCGGGTCGCCGATCTGCAGCAGGCGCTCACCGAGGGCGCCGAGCGCCGTGGCGAACTGGAGGCGTCGGTCGAGTCCGCGCGCGGCGAGCTGACGGCGAGCGAGGATGCGATCCGCGACGTCGAGGCGCGCATCGCCGACACCGACGCCGAGCTGTCTCGCGTGCGGCAGGAGTCGGCGGCGCTCGATGGTCGGCTGCGCACGCTGCTCGAGCTCAAGCACAGCTTCGAGGGCGTGTCCGATGGCGTGAAGGCCCTGCTCACGGGCGAGGAGCGCCTCGCGGGCGTGGTCGGCGTGGTCGCCGACGTGCTCGAGGTGCCCAGCCACCTGCTCGATGCGCTCGAGTCCTCGCTGGGCGAGGCCGCGAGCTTCGTGCTGGTCGACGACCTGGCGCAGGCGGATCCCGCGCTCGCGCGCCTGCGCGGCCTCGAGAGCGGCCGCGCCACGCTCGTCGATCTGGCCTCGCTCACCGCACCGCCGCTGATCGCGGCGCCGGGACACGCGGCCGTGGTCGGGCGCGCCTCGGATCTGGTGCGCTGCGAGGAGCGATTCAAGCCGCTCGTGCAGCGGCTGCTGGGCTCGGTGATCGTGGTCCAGACGCGCGAGGCCGCCGCCGAGCTGGCGCATGCGAGCCCGGGCGGCATGCGATTCGTGAGCCTCGATGGCGAGGTGTGGGAGCGCGGCCGCGTGCGCGCCGGCGGCAGCGGCGCCGGCTCGGGCCTGCTGCACCGCGAGAACGAGATCCGCTCGCTGTCGGGCCAGCTCACCGACCTCGCGCTGGCGATCGAGGGTCGCCAGCTCGAGCGCCAGCAGCGCGACGCCGACCGCACGCGCGCCGTGGAGCACCGCGACCACGCGCGCTGGTCGCTCGACGAGGCGCGCACGGCGCTCGAGACGCAGGTGCGTGAGCTCTCGGGGCTCGAACGCGAGCAGGGCTTCGCCGGAAAGGAAGCCGAGGAGCGCGAACGCGAGATGGGCCTGCACGCGATGGAGCTCGAGACGCTCGCGCGCGCACTCGCCGAGGCCGAGGCCGAACTGGCGGCGTTCCAGAGCCAGCTCGACGAGGCGCGGCGCCAGCTGCAGGAGTCCGATGTCGAGGTGCGCGGGCTGGAGGAGCGCCCCCCCGA
>CADEFY010000138.1 GCA_902826705.1 uncultured bacterium | reverse complement strand
CTGCGCGCGCCAGTGCTCGAGGGCATAGTCCCGCGGCTGCCGTTCGGACTGCGACGACTGCAGGTGGCCGGCCGCAGCGCGGGATTCCCCGATGAGGCCGAACGTCTCGCGTCGTGGTTCGCGGGATTCGTCGGCGAGGAGCAGCGCCGCATCCTGGGGCCGTGGCTCCAGCCGCATGCCGCGCTGGGCGTGGATCCATTCCGCAGGGCGCTCGCGAGCACACGCGCGGTCGCGCCGATGGACCGCATGCTCGATGCGGATCTCATGACCTGGCTGCCTGATGACCTTCTCGCCAAGATGGACAAGATGAGCATGGCCGCCTCCGTCGAGGCGCGCGTGCCCTTGCTGGACCGCCCGCTCATCGAGTGGGCGATGCGCCTGCCGACCGGCCTCAAGGTCCACCGCTCGGAGCCCAAGGCGCTGCTCAAGGCCCTCGCGCGCAAGTTGGTGCCTCGCGAGGTCGTGGACCGTCCCAAGGTGGGATTCACGGTCCCGCTCGCGCCGTGGTTCCGGGGCCCGCTCCGCCCGATGCTCGAGGAGGTGCTCCTCGACAGTCGCAGTCTCGAACGTGGCCATCTCTCGGCGCCCACCGTGCGCGGGCTGGTGTCCGACCACGTCGAAGGACGCCGCGACCACAGCCGCGAGCTCTGGACGCTGCTGTCACTGGAGCTCTGGTTCCAACGATTCATCGATTCGCCCGAGGCGTCGCGGTCGCGATGCGAACACGACGAGACGGCGCTCCGTGCGTGAGACCGGGCCATATCATGCGCATCGCGCGGTCCAGGCAGTGATCCCGGGAGGCGCGGTCATGGCAGCGCGGAACACGACGCGCGTCGCAATTCGAGCGCACGGAGTGAGCCCGCATTCGGAGCGACCGCACAGGTCCAAGTCGCCGGAAGTCTGCCGGTGAGTCGCCACTGGGTCCTCTGGCTCGCCGGACTGCTCCTCGCCGCCATGGCACTCCGCCTGCCGGGGCCGATCGGCCACGCGGCCGCTCATGTGGCGCTCGGGTTCACTCCGGGGTTGGGGCTCGCGCTGCTCCTGCTCCCGCGTGGGGCGCGCACCAGCCAGATCACGCTCGGTGCCGCACTCGGCCCGATGCTATCCACGAGCGGTGCGTGGGCGCTGCTCGTGTTGGGCCGATCCTGGCCGGAGACGGCGACGATCCTCCTGGGGGTCGGACTGCTGCTCCTGGCGCTTGGGCTTGCGGCAGCACGACGACGTCCAGAGGACGAAGAGCAGGGACCGGGCATGGATGGCGTGGGCTGGGCGATCCTCGCGCTCGCGGTCGTACTCGTGTCCCTACCACCGGCGTTGAACGCATTCAATCGAATCCGCTCGGACAGCTGGATCCATGCGGGCATCGCCGCCGAGCTGCTGGAGCACGGAGTGCCGCCGATCGATCCCCGCTTCGCGGGTATGCCCATCAATTACATCTGGTTCTACGATCTGTATCTGGGGCTGATCGCTGCGACTGATGGGAAGCGCGATCTGTTCGGCAGCATGGTGTTGATGAACGTGACCGACATGGCGATCCTCATGGCCATCACCTGGCTGATCACGGTCCGGTGTTGGCGATCGGCAACTGCTGCGCGCGGCGGCTTGTTGCTGCTGTCATTCGGCCTGAACGCGGGCGCCTACATGCTATGGCCTCTCCAGGCATTCCGGGCGCTGGGTGGCCAGGAGCGCGGACACGCGGTATGGGCCCGGGTCCTGAGTGAAGTGCATTTCGATGACACGTATGTCTTCCAGCTCCTGGCAGCCCCCTTCTCTGCGATGGTCGTGCATTGGGACAAGTGGACCGTGGGATCCGCGATCGGGTACGCCTACCTCTTCATCGGAGTGATCCTGCTGAGCATCAGCCGCAGCACAGGCCCAGATGCGTGGAGATGGCGTGGCGTCACTGCGCTCGCGACAGCGAGCATGATGCTCTTCCACAGTATCGTGGGGTTGAGTGTCGTGCCGGTGACCATCGGTGCCCTGGTGCTGCGCTGGCTGCTCTCCCCCACTCGCACGCGCGATGCATCTGAGACTCGCCACCTCGGCTTCGATCTTCTCGCGATCATGGTTGGAGCCGCGGCGACTCTGCCCTACCTGCTGAGCATCACGGCAGGCTGGAGCGCGGATCGCTCCGGAGTCGCGCATCAGTTCATCCGATTGCACTGGGTCATGCCATGGACGCTCCTGACGGCATGCGGCATCGCCGGTGCATTCGCGATCCCAGGATTGCGGCGTGCGTGGATCCAGGCCGATGCCACGCTTCGCCTCATCGCCGCATGGCTCGTGGGGATGGTCGGCTACGCCGTGGTAGTGCACCTGCCAGAGGGAAACGAGCTCAAGTTCGTGTGGCAGGTCTTCTTCGCGCTCGCGGTCCTCGGCGGCCCGAGCGCCTGGGAATGGGTCACGCGTCGGCGCGAGGGCATGCGCCGCGTGCGCTTCATCGTGGTGACGACGCTCGTGTTCATCGTTCCCACAGTGATCGCGATCCGCGGACTCATCCTCGACCATCCTGAGGGGTACCAGCCCGACTTGATCGAAGTCATGAAGCCGCCACCAGGTTCTGCAGAACTCCACGCCTGGATCCAGTCGGCGACGCCGCGAGACGCGTTGTTCCTCGATGCGGGAGGTCGGGACCATCTGATGGTGCTCGGCCGCCGCCGACTGCTGGTCGGCACCTTGCACGCGCCGCAACGGGCGGCGTTCCCAGCAGATGAGATGGAGCTTCGGCGGCGAGTCCAGACCGGGCTGTTCGGCCCCCTCGACTCCCCTGCCTCCGCCTTGCGCGACCTGCGCGACATCGTGCATCGGATCCGCACCGTGCATGCGGTGGAGGCTGCCTACCTCGTGTTCCGTGACGCCGATCGCGAGCCGACGCGTTGGTCGCGAGTCCACGCGTTGGCACGGGGCTCGTCAGTCGCCTATCGGGACCGGAGATTCGTGGTGCTTCGCGTCCCCGTGGAGTGACTGGGCGCCGCATCAACCGAGCGGACGCCGAGTCCTCGCCACTCGATCGAACACGGCCACCAGATCGTCAAGCACTCGATCGGGCGAATGCATCTGTCGCGCATACTCACGTGCGCGGCGCCCGGCAGCGCGACGGCGCTCGGCGTCCGCAATCCATCCGCGGACTGCTTCGATGAGTGCCGCAGAGGAGTCGACCACCTCGCCGAGCCCGTGCTCGCGGATCGCGCCCTCGGGATCGAATGCGCATACGCTGGGCACCCCGTGCGACCATGCCTCCAGGACGGAGTTGGGGAACCCCTCGGCGGGTGACGTGTGCACGAACAGTGATGACGCGCGATGCAGAGCCGCGACCGCATCGGCTTCCTGATAGCCACGCACCTCGAGATTCGGGAGTGACGCGGCGGCAGCGCGGACCTGTTCCCAGGCATCGAGTGGCTCGGGCGGGATCGGCACGACTCCCGCCATGATGAATCGCTCCCCGGGGAGCGCGCGCGCCAGTTCGAGGAACCACTCGGGCCGCTTCGAGGCTTTGTAGGTCGCCACCCAGACGATCGGGCCCGGCTGCCCGGGATCGGCGGGGGCCTCGGGCAGATGCACCAGGTTCCGCACGATCACGCTCGAGAGCCCGGACTCCGCCTTCAGCGTCTGCTGCTGGTGCAGGCTCTGCGCCACGATCGCGTCGGCGCCGTGCAGCGCGCGCCGGAACCACACCCGGTCTCGGAACCGCTTCAGCCGCGGCAGGGAGGCGACCACATCGAGGTCGTGTGCCACTCCGAACACGAAGGCCGCGCCCCGGGCGCGTGCCACTTCATACGCCGTCGCAGCTTCGAGCGAGGCCCCGCGTGTGTAGTACACGTCCGCATCCGCGCGGTGCAGCGCAGCGAGCGTTCGCGAGAGGCGCGGGTGGAAGAAGCGCAGCACCGGAAGGCCCGCGTCGAGCCGGTAGCTGCGCAGCACGCGCACACCGTGCGCGACGGCTCCGTCCGGCTGGCCGTAGTCGCAAGAGACCACCGACATCTCGATGCCCCGTGCAGCGAGCCCGCGTGCGAGGTGCGCCTGTTGCACCTCGGCACCACCGGTGAATGCGATCCGTCCCTCGCTCCACAGCGGCCACAGCAACGGTGCATGGAAACAGACGCGCAGTGGTCTCATGGCCCGGTCGCCCACTGCTGGAGTCCCGCTTCGAGTTCGGACTGCCAGTGCGGCCACGAAGACGACTCCGCACGCTGACGTGCGCGCATGCCAGCACGATGGCTCGCGTCCGGGTCGTCCCGCAGTCGTTCCAGTGCCGTCTGCAGGGCCGCGACATCGTCCGGCGGAACCAGCCAGCCGTTCTCGCCGTCGATGAGCAGGTCGCGGATACCCGCACACGGCGTCGCCACGACCGGGCGCGCGTGCGCCATCGCCTCCAGCAGGACATTCGGCAGGCCCTCGCCACGCCGCGCCGCGAGCACCACGGCAGAGGCGCGGCGATAGAGGGCATCGAGCTCGGCGCGTGCGACGTGCCCCTCGAACCGGCAGTCCGCCGCCAGTGAGCGCGCGAGCGACTCGAGTGCGCCACGCTCGGGTCCGTCCCCCGCGATCGTCAGAGGCACCCTGGCGCCGGCGGCGGCGCGGATCACCACATCCATGCCCTTGTCCGGGATCAGACGTCCGACGGACAACACGCGGTCGCCGGGACCATCGACTTCCACGGGGAGGTCCACGCCGTTGCCGAGCACCTGCAGGTGACGCGCGATGGCGAGCTCAGCCGTCGGGGCATGGTCGCGCAGCGCTCGAAGCAGGTCACGGCGGTTCTGCTCGCTCTGCACGAGCACCGCGCGCGACTGCCGCCACGTCCAAGGTGCGAGCCAGCGTCGCACCGCGGACTCGCCGAGCTGGTACTCCGCCTCTCCCCGGATCCACACCACACTCGGGATGCCGGTCCGCCGATGGATCACGGCACCAGCGAGTCCAGAGACGAAGGTCTGGAAGCACAGCAGCAGATCTGGGGCCTGAGGCAGGGAAGTCACGGCCCGGCCGATCGCAAGCACATCGGCCACCGTTCGCCAGCCCGGCAGAGCGGAGACAGGCAGTCGGATGACACGGAAGCCGTCACGTCGCTCCTCGACCGCCTGCGTCGGCGGATCGCGGCGCGTGATCACCACCACTTCATGCCGCATCGCCAGACGTCGAGCCCACTCCTCGGCCTGGATCTCCGCGCCGCCGAAACTGCCCGGCGGGAAGTGGCCGATCAAGATCGCGATCCTCACGCCGACGCGGGGCCCTGTACAGCCGGGTGCAGGGCCAACGGCCCGTCCATGGGTCGGTCGAGCGCTTCACGCGGACGGTCGACGTAGGTCTGCGCCCAGAGCTCGAGGCAGACGAGCGTGAACGCTCGTCTGGCGATCTGCGGGTCCTGCAGCGAGGTTCCGGACAACAGGCGCTCGACGGCAGCGGTGTCGAGCCAGCCACGCCCGCGCGCCCGCTGGTCGAGCAGCACCTCGCGTGCGAGCCGCCCCATCGAGCCGCCGAACCAGCGCCCGAGCGGAACACCGAAGCCCTGCTTGCCACGCTGGAGGATGGCCGGAGGCAGCAGCGGGCGCACGGCCTCGCGAAGGATCCACTTGCGGACCCCGCCGCGGACCTTGAGATCGTAGGGAAGGCTCGCGAGGTACTGCAGAACCTCCTGATCGAGCAGCGGTGAGCGGACCTCCAGCGAGTGCATCATGGAGGCGCGGTCCACCTTCACGAGCACATCGTCGATCATGTAGGTCATCGCATCCAGATAGCAGAGCGCGGGGACGGCACCCAGCGTGGCCTGAGCACGACGGTGGAGGGCCAGTGGCGTCGCGTAGGGATCGTATCCGATCGCGGCCTCTCGCAATGACGCGGACATGATCGCCACGCGGCTCGGCGGCGAGAACTCGGACATCATCTCGAGATGCCGCTCACCCGTATCCAGCGCGACGCGGTGGAGCTTGCGGCCGAGCGGATGATCGGGAGCGAGTCGGTGGATCGGCCACGCGAGGAGCCGGCGCAGCGTGCGCGGGATCGCGTCGAAGGGGGCGTATTGCTCAGCCCACGTGTAGGTGTCGTAGCCTGCACAGGCCTCGTCCCCGCCGTCCCCCGACAGCGCCACGGTCACGTGGCGGCGGGCCATGTCCGCCACGTGGTAGGTGGGGATCATCGAGGCGTCGGCGAAGGGTTCGTCCATGCCCCAGACGAGCCGAGGCATCAGGTCGAGCGCGCGAGGGCGCACGATCAACTCCTGATGGTCGGTCCCGAGGTGCCGGGCCACTGTGCGGGCATGCTCGAGCTCGGAGTGTTCCTCTTCCTCGAATCCGATGCTGAACGTGCGCACCGGCGTCGAGCTCACCTCGCTCATCAGCGCAACGATCGCGCTGGAGTCGATGCCGCCGGATAGGAACGCCCCGAGCGGCACGTCGGACATGAGCCGGATGCGCACGGCCTCGCGGAGCAGTTCTCGCAGGCGCTCCACAGCAGCCTCGGGAGAGGGCGGGGTGTGCAACTCGACCGGAAGCGACCAGTAGCGTTCGACGCGCGCTCCGTTGGCATCGAACAGGACGCGGTGGCCCGCAGGCACCTTCTGCACGCCAGACCAGATCGATCGCGGCGCGGGTACGTAGCGGAACGTGAGGTAGTCGGCGAGTGCTCGCGGATCGACGTCGCGTGGCACCGACGGATCCGCCATCAGGCACTTGAGCTCGGACGCGAACACGACGCGCTTGCCGTCATCATGGTAGAAGAGCGGCTTCTTCCCCACGCGGTCACGCGCGAGCAGGAGCTGCTGGCGCTGCACATCGAAGAGAGCGATCGAGAACATGCCGCGCAGGTCCTCGAGCATGGCAGCGCCCTTCTCCTGCCACAGGTGCAGGAGCATCTCGGTGTCGCTGTGGCCGCGGAAGCGGTGCCCGCGCGCCGCGAGCTGCGGCTGCACCTGCGGCCAATTGTAGAGCTCGCCATTGAACGCGACCCATACCTGCTCGGTCTCGTCGGGCATCGGTTGGTGGCCGCCCGGAGAGAGGTCGACGATCGACAATCGCCGGTGCCCCAGTGCGCAAGCGCCTTGCATCCACAGGCCGGAGTCATCCGGCCCCCGGTGCCGCTGAACAAGACCCATGCGCTCGATGAGTGCGCGATCGGGCTGGCCGCCGCGGTAGTGGAAGACCCCGTGGATCCCGCACATGTCAGAGCGCTCCCTCCCGTGACGCACGAGGGAGGATCCGGATGGAGTCGACCGGGATCCCCGAGTAGTAGTCCCGGTCGAGGAAGAGGTCGCTCAGCCGGTAGTTGGGATAGTGCGGCTGCCGCGTGAGTCGCAGCTGCACTTGCCACAGTCCGGTCGCGACGTCGTCCGGCACGGCGATGGCGAGAGTGTCCGACACCACGACACCGGGAGGCCAGCGATCGACACCGAGCACGCCCGCGGTGGGATTGTGGTCGTGGCGGAACCGGTAGCGTTCGTGTCGGAGTCGTTCGAGCACCTTGCGCGCCGGCTTGGCGAGCCATCGAGGGAACCGGATGTCGTCTGGCAACTCACGCTCGAATCGCACGAACGCATCATACTGACCTGCCGGCAGCGAACGCCATGCGATCCACTCCACGCGCGCTGTCACTCGATCGCCGCGTCGCACGGTGTGGCGGTCGAGCGCGAAGGACACCACATCGACGCCGTCCCCGGCCGATCGTGCGATCACGGTCTCGTCTGGACGGAGCGCGCGCAGGAAGGGTCGCGCGACCATCGTGTCCGGAAGCGCATCGAGCGCATCTCGGTCGACGCCATAGA
>CADEFY010000137.1 GCA_902826705.1 uncultured bacterium | reverse complement strand
GAGCGAGTCGCGCTCGAGCGCTCGGTCCGCGGCCTTCGTGAGGTCGAAGGCGTCCGGCGCGCGCTCGGGCTCGGCCGGCGCCGCCACGATCGGCACCACGCCCGGCACTGCCGGCTTGGCTGCCGGAGGGGCGGCGCTGCGCGGACGCGGCGAGCGGAAGAGGCCGGTCCACGAGATGAGCGAACGCCACGAGCAGCCCTGCAGAGTCAGGAGCACGAGCGTCGCGGCGGTCAGGATGCGGACGAGCCGGCTCATCGGTCCTCCCGGACCTGCAGACTGGAGGCGGCCTCGTCGGCCGCGGCACGCGGGGTCCGTCGCAGTCCGACCACGGGGAACTCCACCTCCGGTTGATAGAGGAACCGCGTGCCGAGCCCGCGCCACAGCGCGGTCCGTGCACGCACGACCCACGGTTCGTCCGCCGCCGACTTCGCCGAAGCGCGGAGCAGGTCGCTCCAGACTCCCTGCGCCCGCACATGGAACGTCTGAGCGCGGCCGGCCAGCACCTCCTCATAGGCCAGCCGGTCGTCCCCCTTGAGATCGGCAGGTCGTTCGCTCTGCTCCAGCGCCTTGCCGAAGCCCGCAAGGGCCTCGCCGATGCGGCACGCGGCGGCCTGGGACCAGACGGGCACCCCCATGTCAGCCGCCCGCCGGTACCGCGCGAGCACGGTGTCGAGGCGCGCCTGCCGCTGGGCCAGGGAGCGCTTGAGCGGAAGGGTCAGGCGCACGGCCTCGAAGGCGGTCATGGCCTCCTCGCCCTGCAGGAAACGCACCTGTGCCACGAGGTCCCGCGCGGTCCGCTCGGGATGCTGACGGGCGAGCGCGAGATACTGCGCCAGCCGCGAGCGCGGAGCGGGACGCGCGCCCTTGCTCGCAGGGCCCGATGCGAGCAGCTGCGACACCGGGTGCGCCGCATCCACGCGGAGCAGTTCGCGGCGCGCCAGCGTCTCGTACACGGCCATCGCGGTCTCGGTGTCCTGCGGATGCTTCGCGAGGTAGGCGAGACGGAGCGAATCCGCCCGCGCGCTGTCTCCGATCGCGGCGCGCAGGTCCGCGGCGTGCAACCACGCGTCGGCCGCACCCGAGTCGTCGGGGTGGCGCTGCGCGAAGGCGAGGAATCCGTCGGCCGCCAGCCCCTTCTGTCCGGCGTCCTCCCAGGCCCTCGGGATCTGCAACCGCGCCTCCCGCGCCTGTTCGGTGGCGGGGTGGCGCGCGGTCAGCCGCTCCAGCTCGCGCACGCCTTCGGCTGTCCGGCCCGCCGCGAGGTACTCGAGCCCCGCGCGATAGAGCGCCGTGTGCGCCTGCGGATACTCCGGCCACTCGTGCGCCACGCGCGCGAAGCGTTCGGCATGCCGCTGGTGAGCGTTGGAGTCCGCAGCGACCGAAGCCTCGGCGAATCGATGCCAGCTCACCGGCACGGCATCCGCGGCGCGGCGGGCGAGCGTGTCGCGCCGCGCCGCCACGGCCAAGGCGCGTGCCTCCTCGAACGCCGCACCGGCGGCATCGAAGCGACCGAGCGCGAAGAGCGCCTCGGCGCGTTGCACGCCCGCGTCGGGGGCCCGACGGTCGCCCGGGTGCTGCTGCACCAGCTCGGCGAGGTCGCCGATGGCGTCCTCGTGCCAGCCATGGGCCATGGCGAGTTGCGCGCGCCGCCAGCGCAGGTCGGCGACGCCGGCGTGCGCCGGGTGCTTCGCGATCATCGTCGCCGCCGCTTCGCGGACGGCGCGGGCCAGCGAGTCCGAGCCCCGCATCGCCGTGCCGCGCGTCCGCTCGTACCACGCATCGGTGACCGCCACCTGCTGCCAGCGCGACTGGGCCTGTACGCTGTCCGGCGCATCCTCCTCGGCGCTGCGGTAATGCGAGAGTGCCGCCACGGGATCGCCCAGCTTCGCCTCCGCCTCGCCCAGATGCAGGTGCAGGACGGACGCAGCCGAGTCGTGCGGCCAGACGCGCAGCAGGGTCGCGTACTGATCGCGGGCGGCGAGCCAGTCCGCGCGTTCGCCACGATCGCGCGCCGCGCGATGATGCTGTTGCGCCACCTGCAGCCACGCCGACCGCGCGAACCCAGCTCCCTCGGCGCGCAGGGAATCGCTCTGCTGCGAAGCGGCCCACGCACTGCCGGGCGCGAAGCGCGGCGCGGCCTCGAGTCGCGCGGCGCGCGCGCGATCGGCATGCCCTGCGCGCTCGTGGGTCTGGACGAGCCGCATCGCGCTCGTCAGCGCCTCCGCGCTCTCGGGATAGCGCTGCATGCAGGCCACATCGACCTCGGCCGCGCGCTGCAGTTCGCCGTAGCGCCGGAAGTGTTGGCCGAGTGCGAGGAGCACCCGCAGCTCGTAGGGCCGGCTGCCGGTCCCAGCGAAGTGCCGGGTGAAGGCCTCTGCGCCTCCGCCGCCAGCGAGTGCGTGCACGAGGTAGGACTCGGACTCCGCCGCGAGGTCGGCCTGCTGCGTCACCTCGGGGTGCGCCGCATAGGCATCGAGCACGCTGCCGAACGCCGCCGCTGCGGCATCGAAGCGGTCTTCGTTGAAGTGCGCCCAGCCCAGCTTGTACCGCGCCATCACCTCGAGCGTCCGGTCGTTGCCGGCGGCAGCCGCCTCGTAGAGCGGCACGCTCCCCAGCAGGTCACCGTTCGCGAACGCCATGTCGCCGAGCCGCAACTGCGACTCCTGGCGGTAGGCCGACTGGGCGTGCTGCGCCACGAGCGTCTCGAACAACGTGCGGGCCTCGTCATCGCCCGCGTCGCTCAGGATCATCGCGGCGTTGAAGAGCGTCGCATCGGTGTGTTCGAAGTCGCGGTCCTCCCGGAGGATCGCACGATAGAGCGACAGCGACGCTGCGTGATCGAGCACGGGCAGCGCCCCGCGGCGCGCTTCCGTCGGCTGCGCGAGGTGCGCCGCCATCGCCTCGCGGAATCGCTGCCGGGCGGCGACCATCTCGAGGTCGGCGAGCCGGAACCGGATCTCGCCGCGTGCGCCGGACTGCGGGTGCCGCTCGAGGAACGTGCGCATCGCCTTGATGCCGGTGGCGCGCCACGTCGCGCTCTCGGGGTCGTCGAGCGCGGCATCGAGCTCGCTCACGGTGCTCGAATCCGGCGTGGAACGGCGTACGGTGGCATCGGCGACGGGCGTGCCGGCGAGGCGCACGCTGGCACCGTAGGCCGCAGCCGCGAGCCCGTAATCGACCCCCTCGCGCTCCTGCTCCAGCACGGCCCGCGTCCGCTGCACCGCGGCCAGCACGACGCTCCGCTCGGTGGCGAGTCTCGCGGCAGCGGTCCGATCGACGTCCTGCTCCCGGGCGGGCAGCTCCGCGCGCAATGCCCGTTCCAGCGCACTCGAACTCGCCGCCGTGCGGCTCGAATCGAGCGTCGCCTCGAGCCGGCGCGCCCATGCGAGCGCCCCGCGGGCGATCGCCTGCTGTGCGAGGACTCCGTCGATCAGGCCCGGCTTCCACGCCCGCTCGTAGGAAGCCGCGATGCGCGCGGGGGAGTCCGATGCGATGCGCGCGGCGACCGAGTCGAGGTGTGCGGCGAGCTGAGCCTCGTCTTCGAGCACGTTCGGGGCACCCGCGTGCGGCGCCGGGGCCCATGCCATGCGTGCGGAGTCCGGGCCCCCGAGGCGCAGGTGACGCATCCCGGCGAGCCAGAGCTGGTGCGCTGCGACACGCTCGCGGACGCGCGCCGCGCGCAGCAGCACGCGAGCCGTGGCCGCGTCCCGCAGGGCCCGCAGTCTCGCGTCGAGGTCCGAGAGGGTGGCGGCGAGTGAGTCCAACCGATCGAGGTTCACCGTGAGCGAGCGTTCCTGCGCCCGCGCGTCGCCGAGACCCAGTTCGAGGTAGCTGCGCAGCTGCGCCAGTGAGACGCGTTCACGGTCGAGCGCCCAGCGCGAGCGCGCGAGCGCGTGCTCCGCCTCGCGTGCCGCGGCACGCGCCGCGCCGAGCCGTTGCCATTCCTCGGCGGTGGGCGGCAGTGCCACCGGCAGGTCCCCGACGGGCGACGAGGCGGTCGAAGGAGCGGGAGATCCGGGCTGGAACTCCTGCCTCAGGTCGGTGGCGGCACCCCGCCGTGCGGCCCACGCGGCGTCCTCCGACTCGCCCGGGAGCCAGGCGGCCCCAGAGCCGGTCTCCGCGCCGGACCACGCCTGCCACGGTGCGCCCTCGCCGTCGCGAGCCTCGAGCCAGCCGAGCGCCTCCCACTGCGTGACCCAGGAGGAGTCAGCGGCCGAGAAACGCGCATGCGCGCCGGACCAGTCGCCGTTCTCGAGCGCCGCGCCACCGAGGGCACGCAGCACCGCGCGTGACTCCGTCGGATCGGGCGCCGACGCGAGCGCGCGCTCGAGCAGCGTGCGCGCGGTGTCGCGCTGCCCCTGCTCCAGCAGCCACAGGCCCTCCAGGTGCGAGGCCCGCGCGGCGAGGCGACCGTCGGGACGCGTCCCATGCCACAGCGACGACGGATCCTGCCCCGCCTCGAGCGCACGGGTCGCGAGCGTGATGCGCGCCGCGTCGCCGAGGTCGCGGCCGAACGGCGTGAGCGTGTCCGCGGTGGTGAGCGCCTCGAGAGCCGGGCGATCGTCGCGGCCCAGGCGTGCCAGGGCCTGGGCTCGCACCGCCAGTGCGAGCGCCGAGGCATCCCCGGTCGCCTCCACCAGCGCCAGCGCGCCCGCGGCATCGCCGCCGCGCAGCAGGGAGCTGGCGGCGAGGGCATCGGTGGCCGACGCGCCGACCGCGTGCGGCGCGGAGATCGGTGCGCCCTGCTCGATCGCGGCGAGCCGCGCCCGCTGCACCACCCAGCGGGTGGCATCGGTCTGTGCCGGCCAGGACTCGATGCGGGCTCCGAACGCGATCAGGCGCCCGAGTGCACCGGATCGCGCGTAGGCCTCCGCGAGCAGGAACGCCGCGCGATCGGCACCCGCGAACGTGGGCCGGCTCCAGTCGAGGGGCTCCAGCTGCTCGATCACTCCGCGCACGGAGTCCCGTTGACTCTCGGCAGCCGCGCGCATCAGGTGCACTTCGGCCTGCGGCGCATCGACCGGGGTGACGCGCATGGGCGCACGGGCGAAGCCCGGCGCGGCCATGGCGCACGCCGCGGCCCACGCCGCGAGTGCTGCACGCGGACGGATGCGGGGGGATCGGGAGGTCACGGCGTGCCTGCGGTCCCCTGCTGGAGCGCCATGCTCGGATCGTGCGTCCAGCGCGTGGCGCGCACACCCGGCGCGCCGGCCTCTGGCGTGGCACCGGTCAGGTCGAGTCGCAGGAACATCAGCCGGTCCCGCTCTGGCGTCAGCGTCAGGTAGCCGTCGGCATCCGCGGCCCAACCCCGGCCCACGATCCGCACCGTCACGACCTGCTCCCGCGGTTCGATGCGCGCGTGTGCGAGCTCGAGCGCACCGCCTCGTTCGAGCAGGTCGCGCTGAGACTGGTCGAGTTCGGCCGTCAGCACCCGGCCGTCCTCCATCGTGATCACGACCGCGTCGATCGGCGCGGGCGTGCGGCCGGTGAGCACGACGAGCCAGGCCGTGCCCTGCAGGCCCGTGAAGTCCTGCTCGATCACCCCGAGCCGGGAGCGCTGGGAGGCGAGCAGTCGCTCGATCTGGTCGAGCTGGTCCTCGAGCTTCGCCAGGTCGCGCACGCTCGCATACAACTCGGTGCGGGCTCGCGAGTCCTCTGCCTGCGTCGCGGAGTCCCGGCCGGCATGCACAGCCGCCAGCATCTGGTCATACGCGAGGAATCGCGGGTCCAGGGGAGCCGGCGCCGCCTCGGCCATGAAGGACTTCTCGCGCAGCAGGTCGATCCGTGCGCGGATGAAGTCGCGGTTCTCCTTGAGGAACGACAGCGTCGGGTGCTTCTCGCGCTTGGGCTTGATGCGCGAGATCTCCACTTCGACCAGGCTCGTCGGCTGGGCGATCGCCACGCCCGCCATGAGTGCGCCGAGGAGTGCCAGGGCAGCGATGCGGAAGGTCGCGCGCATGGTCATCCCCTCCACGTACGGCGGACCTTGCCGTCGAGGGCGTCCACCATGATGAAGAGTGCGGGAGCGCCGGGCGCGGTGTAGATGACCGTCCAGGTCGCCGGGTCCGGATCGTCGTCCTGGAATGCGCCGCGCATGAGCAGCATGGTGCGCGCCGCGCCCTGGTGCTTCTCGCGGAACGTCGCGCCGCCACCGGCCTCCGCGATGACCATCGCGTCGGCGCTGTCGATCCAGGGCGACTGCAGGGGCGAGGCCTCGAAGCGCATCTCGAGGTCCTCGGCCACGAGCACCCGGCCATCGCGCACGGAGTACGCGCGGGAACGGTCGAGGGACTCGGAGTGGAAGAGGTACCCCCAGCGCGGCGCGGTCCCAGTGGAGCCGAGCGCCTCGTCGTTCTCGACATAGACCAGCCGCGCATCCGCGGCCCAGCGCTGCGCCGAGCTCGTCGCGAGGTCGAGGCCGGCTCGAGCGCCGAACGCCGGGTGGTCCCGGCCGTCTGAGATCCGTGGTGAGGCGGCGGCGAGCAGTGCCATCAGCAGCCCTCCGCACACCCCACGCGTCACATCCCTGGTCGACATGGGTGCCTCCTAGAAGAGGTAGAGGGTGCCGAGCGAGAACTCGATGTTGTCGTTCTCGCGGCGCGCGTTGTCGCTGCCGGAGGAGAAGCGGTAGTCGCGGAACTCCCAGCGCATCGCGGTCCGCTTCGAGAGGAACAGGGTCGTGCCCGCGCCGTAGTGGAAGCTGGGCTCCGAGCGACCGAGCATGATCGACGATCCGACGCCTGCAGTGACGAACGGCACCATCTGGCGTCCCGGCAGGATCTCGTACGTGAGGCCGAGGTTGTAGAACAGCATGTGGAACGTCTCGGCTTCGAGCGAGAGGTCGAACAGCGACTCGACGATCTCCGCGGGCCGGTCGACGTGCGTCCAGGCCACGCCGACCTCGGCCTGCACCCGGTCGAAGACGTAGTAGCCCAGCCGTCCCCCTGCCACGAACGAGTTGGACTTCTTGTCGAACGCGTAGGCGCCGGCGTAGCCGTTGAGCACGTAGCTCCCGGTACGCGTGTAGAGCTTGGGATTCGGGCGCCACTTGAGGCCCGAGAGGTCGTCGTACTCCTCGCAGAGCGACTCGTGCACCCACCCCGACTCGCTCTCGGAGAGCTTCACGTTGTTCCAGCCGTCCCGCTTGGCCAGCACCTCGAAGTGCCGGTCGCGCGGCTGGACGCTGGCGATCGCGTAATCGCTGCCCGGGCCGGTTCGGATCACGTTGGACTTCTCGCGCAGGCGCACCATGCGCGTGGTGATCATCAGCCGCTCGTTGAGCGAGTGGCCTGGACGGACCGGTTCGGCGTTGCTCGCCGCGCTGTCGGACTCTGCGCCGACCGGCAGCGGGGTGACCGCGGAGGAGTCGGGCTCCGTGCCCTGTGCGCGCGCCGCCGGCGCCGCACCGAGCAGGGCGATGACGAGCCCCTGCCAGCCCCACGCCAGTGGCTGTCGCCACGCCTGCCCATGACGATCGCACTTCATGTGACCTCTCCTTGCCGAGGACCTGCCGTCAACGGCCGTGGAGCCAGTTCCACCCCACGCGCACATCCCACTCGCCGAATCGCTCGCGCGAATCGACCTGGCTCCCGCCGGCCTGCGTCGCCGTGTCGAGTCCGTACCACCGGTGTTCCACTTCGAGATCGACTGCCCACTGCCGGCCGAGGCTGCGTTCGACCGCGAGTCCCACGCCCGTGACCCACTCGTGCACCGGCGCGAGCGTCACCGTGACCGGCGCGCCGCCGCCCGTGGGGATC
>CADEFY010000136.1 GCA_902826705.1 uncultured bacterium | reverse complement strand
GGCGAGTTGCACGAAGTACGTGCCCGCCGGCCACTGCTTCGCCCCGAACTCGACCGAGTGCTCGCCCGCCTCCATCTCGCGGTCGACGAGCGTCTCGACGAGCTGCCCTGCCACGTTGTACACGCGCATCGAGACGTGGCCCGCGCGCGGCAGCGCGTAGCGCAGCGACGTACGCGTGCTGAACGGGTTGGGGAACGCGCCGCGGAACGCGATCGTGCCGCTCACCTCCGGATCCAGCACGGGCGCCGGGGCCTCGGCGGCGACGGCCGCGTTCGGCAGGCTCGGCCGGTAGGTGCCGACCGAACTCTGCATGCGGACGACCTGGCCCGCCGAGAACTGATACATGCACGCGTCATCCGTGTAGTCCATGAAGTTCGTGATCGGGTCGTTGCCGGCCTGCGAGCAGGTGTTGCGGCCCGTGGGGCAGCCGAACGCGGCGCTCGCCTCGTACGGCGTGTCGCTGACCTGGTCGCCGGGCGACGTGCAGCCGCCCTGGAACGTGTGATAGAGGCCGAGGTAGTGGCCCACCTCATGCACCGCCGTGCGGCCCAGGTTGTAGGGCGCGAGGCTGCCGCCGGGCACGGACGCGTAGTGGCACACGACACCGTGGCGCTTGTCGGTCTGCGCGTAGGACCACGGGAACGTCGCCCAGCCGAGCAGTCCCTGCCCCGGCTTGCACGTGTAGAAGTTGAGCCGCGTGGCCGGCGTGATCGCGAGCGAGTTCTTGGCGTTCGTCTCCTTGCTCGAGCCCGGCGTCATCGTGAACCAGTTGCGATTGCCGGTGCGGTCCACGGACGCGAGCGTGAACGTGAATCCGGTGCCCGCGTAGTCGGAGTTGAGCTTGGCGATCTGCGCGTCGATGAGCGCCTGCGAGAGGTTGCCCTCGTTGTTGTTCGGGTTGTAGATCACGTGGAAGGCGACCTTGATGTTGCCCGTGGCTCCCGCGCGCTGCGTGCTGATCCACTGCTGGATCGCCTTGCTCGTCTCGTCCATCTCGATGCGAGTCGGCTCGGGCGTCGAACAACGGTCGAGGACCTGGTCGCGGATGCCGTGCGGTTTCTGCCCGCCGAACGGCGACTCCGCGGCGACCGCGAGGCCGGCGAAGGAGAGTGAGGCGATCGCGACGAGGATGAGGCTGGCAAGGGGATGCCGCTTCATGGGACGTCCTCCCGGTGGATCGACTGCGCCACGCGCCTCGCCACGGCTCCCCGGCGATCACAGGGGGATCCCGGCCCGAGTCCGGCGAAGCAGGTCAGGAGAGTGTCAAGTCGACCGGCGCGGCGCAAGCCCGGGATCGCCGGTGGGTCAGGCCGAGCGCGCCACCGCGGGCGCGAGCAGCTCCCGCACGCGCCGCACGAGCGCATCGGGCGGGAAGGGCTTCTGGAGGAAGTCCGCGCCCTCGGGCAGGACGCCGCGCTGGATCATCGCGTCGTCCGGATAGCCGCTCACGAACAGCACCTGCAGCCCCGGCTGACGTGCGCGCAGTGCCTCGGCCACGGGCCGCCCGCCGAGCCGCGGCATGACGACGTCGGTCACGAGCAGGTCGAACGGCTCGGCGCCAGCCTCGGCCAGTTCGAGGGCCTCGCGACCGTCGCCCGCCTCGAGCACGACGTGCCCGTCGCGGCGCAGCGCATCGAGCATGAGGCGTCGCACGCGCGGTTCGTCCTCGACGAGCAGCACGCGCGCGGGCCGCCGCGGGACGAGCGGCGCACTGGCGGCCTCGGTCACGACGAGCTCCGCCGACCACTCGGGCCAACTCAGACGCATGCGCGTGCCATGCCCCGGCTCGGAGTCCACCGCCACCTCGCCCCCCCACTGCTGCACGATGGCGTAGACGGCGGTGAGGCCGAGCCCGGAACCCGAGTCCCCCTTGGTGGAGAAGAAGGGCTCGAAGATGCGCGCGCGTGTCGCCTCGTCCATGCCGACGCCGCCGTCCTGCACCGACAACTCGACGCGCGCCGGCGCGCCGTCCACCGGTCCGATCCGTCGCACGGCCACGCGCACGCCACCGCCTGCGGGCATGGCATCGCGGGCGTTGAGCACGAGGTTGAGCAGCAACTGCTGCAATTGCCCCGCGTCTCCCATCACGCGCGCGCCGGCGCCGCGCAGGTCCAGCTCGACCGCGGTCTCCTCGCCCACGAGCCGCCGCAGCAGCGGCGCGCGCGCGGCGACCTCGGCGGCGAGTTCGAGTGGCCGCAGCACCTCGGGGTCGCGCCGGCCCATGGAGCGAAGCTGGCTCGTGAGCGAGATCGCGTGCTCGAGCGTCTCGTGCAGGCCGTCGGTCAGCGGTCGCACGCGCGCGTCGTCGCCCACCTCGAACTGCAGCGCCTGCGTGAACCCGAGCAGGGCCGTGAAGAGGTTGTTGAACTCGTGCGACACGCCGCTCGCCAGCCGGCCGATCGCTTCCATCTTCTGCGCGTGCCGCAATCCGGCAGCGCGCTCGCGCAGGCGTTCCTCGGAGGCGGCGCGCTCGGTGACATCGAGCCCCGTCGCGACCAGGCGCAGCAGCCGGCCGTCCTCCTCGCGCAAGGCAGAGAAGGTCCACGAGACGAGCGAGCGAACGCCGTCGTCGCGGCGTGCGCGGATCTCGGTGCAGACCGGCGCGCGCCCGTCGCCCGCGCGCTGCAGCACGATCCGGGCGAGCGCGTGGTCCTCGGGGTCGGCGAACCGCTCGTCGAACCGCCGCCCCACGAGCGTGCGCGCGGCGCTGCCCAGCAGCCGCTCACAGGCGCGATTGGCGCGCTGGATCACCCCGCTGCGGTCCAGCAGCACCACCAGCATGCCGCTCGCATCGAGCATCGCGTCGGCGAGGTCGCGCTGCTCGCGCAGCGCCTGCTCGGCCAGCTTCTCGCCCGTGATGTCGAACATCATGCCGCTCACCCGCAGCCGGCCGTCGACCGCGCGCGAGACACGGGTCCGGTCGCGCAGCCAGCGCTCCCTGCCGTCGGCCGTGAGGACGCGGTACTCGAGCACATGCGACTCGCCGCGCGCGATCGCGTCGGACTGGCGCCGCTGCAGCCAGGCGCGGTCCTCGGGATGGACGATGGCCGCCCAGAAGCCGGGCTCGGCCCACGCGGAGGCCGGGTAGCCCAGCACACGCGTCGCTCCCGCGCTGACCACGCGCGCGCCGGAGTCGAGGTCCGCGAGCGTCCAGACGATCGCGTCGATGTCCTCGAGCAGGGCCCGCGTCGACGACGCATCGAGCGTCGGCGCCGCGGCCAGGCCGAGGTCCGCCGAGGGGTCGGTCACCACGCCTTCCATGGCTGGGGACGAAGGCAGGGCCTGCGCGGCCGCGCCTCGCGGGCCCGCGATCGCGGCGCCCGCTCGGGCATCCTAGCGGCAGAGCCGCGGCGATCGGAAGCGCGAACTCACGCCGCGGGCGGAGCCGGGCGCCGGGCGAAGGCGACCGCGGCGGCGATCCATGCGGCGAGCCAGGTGGCGCCACCGAGCGGCGTGACCGCGCCCCACGCGCGCACGCCCGAGAGGGCGAGCAGATACAGGCTGCCGCTGAAGAGCAGGGTGCCCGCCAGCATCAGGGCCATCGCACGCGACAGCGCCGGGACCGCGCGGCGGTGGGCGCCCAGCGCCAGCACGGCGAGCGCGTGGAACATCTGGTAGCGCGCCGCGGTCTCGAACACGGCGAGTCGCGAGGGCTCGAGCGTCTCGCGCAGCGCGTGCGCGCCGAACGCGCCCGCCGCCACGGCCAGCATCGCGGACACCGCAGCCCCCGTGAGCAGGTTCATGCCGGCCGCCGCCGCCGCACGGGCGCGGGCCGCGCCGCGTGCCGGAAGAGCAGCTCGCGCGCCGCGCGCGTGAGCTCGACCACTGCCGGGTGCTGCAGGCGCCGCTCCACGGTGATCGCGTGGAAGCGCTCCACCACCCCGGACACCGCGCCCACGCGCTCGAGCCCGTGCTGCCGCCGCACCTCGGCGGCCACGACCGCCGTGACCGGCACCAGCCCCATGCCCTCGGCCGCCAGTTCCTGAGCCAGGGCGCGGTCGTCGGACTCGGCCACCACGCGCGGCCGCAGCCCCTCGCGCTCGCACCACGCGTCCAGCGCGCGGCGCAGCGTGGTGCCCGCGGCCGGCAACAGCACGGGCGCGCCGTCGAGCGAACGGGGGAACCGGTGGCGATGGCGTGTGGCCAGCTCCGGCGTGGCACACCACTCGATACTGCTCTCGCCCAGCACGTGACTGAACGCGCGCACGGGCGAGGACTCGCCGGCCGCGGCGTCGGACAGCACGACGTCGTGGTCGTGGGTCACGAGCCCCGCCAGGAGCCGCTCATGTGTGCCCTCGCGCAGCTCGAGCCGCATGCCGGACTGCGACTGCACCGCGGCGCGCAGGAGCTGGAACGCGACGCGCTTGGGCACGCTGTCCACCACACCCACGCGCAGCCGGCCCGGCCGCCCGCCGGCCTGTTCGCGCACCGCCGTCGCGAGCTCCTCGCCCAGCGCGAAGATGTCCTCGGCATAGCCGTGCACCATGCGCCCGGTCTCGGTGAGCGCCAGTCGCCGGCCCCGCCGCTCGAGCAGCCGCTGGCCCAGCGCCTGCTCGAGCCGGCGGATCTGGCCGCTCACGGTGGGCTGCGCCAGTTGCAGGCGCTGCGCCGCGCGGCCGACGCCGCCTTCGCGCACGACGGTCCAGAAGTAGAGCAGATGGTGGTAGTTGAGCCGCTGCATGGCCGCACGATAGATCGAACAAGCCGATGTGTCACGGCTGCGGAATCTGCTTTTTCACCAGGGCCACGAAGCCCGACACTGCGCGCCTTCCACAGAGCCTCCGGCCAAGAGGGACCCCATGATCGAGAGCATCGGCAGCACCTGGCAGTGGGTGGCGTTCGGCACGATCATCCTGGCGCTGCTCGCGCTCGACCTCGGCGTGATCAATCGCAAGTCGCACGTCATCGGCTTCCGCGAGGCCGTGACGTGGAGCCTCTTCTGGGTCGCGCTCTCGCTGTGCTTCGGCGGCTGGATCACGTGGCAGTTCGGCGTGGAGAAGGGCGCCGAGTTCCTGACCGGCTACGTGATCGAGTGGGCGCTGTCGGTGGACAACGTCTTCCTGTTCATCCTCATCTTCTCGAGTTTCCGGGTCCCTGCGCAGTACCAGCATCGGGTGCTCTTCTGGGGCATCTTCGGCGCACTGCTGATGCGCGGCATCTTCATCTTCGCGGGAGCGGCGGCGCTCGAACGCTGGCACTGGGTGCTGTACGTCTTCGGCGGCATCCTGCTGGTGACTGGCATCCGGTTGATGCGCGCCTCCGATGAGGTGGAGCACCCGGAGCGCAATCCGCTCTTCCGGCTCTTCCAGCGTCTCGTGCCCAGCACCAGCGAGTACCACGGCGGACAGTTCTTCATCCGCGAGGGAGGCAAGTGGCTGGCCACGCCGCTGCTCACCGTGCTGGTGCTGGTCGAGTTGACGGACCTGATCTTCGCGGTGGACTCGATCCCGGCGATCTTCGCGATCACGCGCGACCCGTTCATCGTGATGACGTCCAACGCCTTCGCGATCCTCGGGCTGCGCGCGCTGTACTTCTGCGTCGCGGGGCTGGCCGACAAGCTGCGCTACCTCAAGCTCGGGCTCGCCTGGGTGCTGATCCTGATCGCCTTCAAGATGCTCGCCTCGGAGTTCATCAAGATCCCGGTGACCTGGTCGCTGGCGGCCGTCGTGGCGATCCTGTCGATCTCGGTCGTGGCCTCATTGCGAGCCGCGCCCAGGCCGCCTGCGGCCCACTGACGGGCGGACGCACCGAGCCCCCGCGCGGCGCCGCCGGCGGGGGCTCGGGAAGCTGGCTCCTCGGGTAGGATTCGAACCTACAACCCTCCGGTTAACAGCCGGATGCTCTACCATTGAGCTACCGAGGAACGGTTCGGGGGCCGCACGCGCGCCCGGGGATGCGGGGCAGCGGGTGGGGCGAAGGGCAGCGAGGTTAGCCGCCTCCGGCCCGCGCGGTCAAATCGCTGCGGCCCCGCGGGATGGCGCGCTCGCGCCGCGTGGGTATCGGCCGCTCAGGCCCGTGAATCGAGGGCTTCGCGCTGCACCTGCCCCAGCAGCTCCGTCGGGTAGGGCTTGGGCAGGAAGCCGTCCGCCTCGTCGTGCAGGTCCGCCGAGGGCCCGTCGCCGCGCGGGTAACCGCTCATGAGCACGACCACGATCCCCGGCGCGTGCGCGCGCAGCTCGCGCAGGGTCTCGCGGCCCGAGAGTCGCGGCATGGTCAGGTCGAGCAGCACCGCGTCCACCCGGCCCCGCGCCTCGCGCACCACGCCCAGGGCCTCGACGCCGTCGCGTGCCAGCAGCACGCGGTAGCCGAGCCGCTCGAGCACCACGCGCGCCAGACCGCGCAGCGGCTCCTCGTCATCCACCACGAGCACGACCTCCCCCGCACCCGCGGGGACCTGGGCCGGCGACGCGGCGGGGCCGTGACGCGGCAGGTGCACGCGGAACGCCGTGCCGGCCCCCAACGTGCTCTGGCACTCCACCCAGCCGCCGTGCTGCTCGACGATGCCGTGCACGACCGCCAGCCCCAGCCCGGTGCCGCGATCGGGGCCCTTGGTGGTGAAGAACGGCTCGAACATGCGCGCCAGCGTCTCGGGCGCCATGCCCTCACCCGAGTCGCGCACCTCGAGCACCACGTGCTCGCCGTGCACGCCGCGCTCGCGGCCGTGCGAGTTGCTGAGGGAGATCCGCAGCGATCCGCCCTGCGGCATGGCATCGCGCGCATTGACGGACAGGTTGACCACCACCTGTCCGATCTGCGCCGCATCGGCGTGCACCAGCCACACGTCGGCCGCGTAGTCGCGCTGGATCACGATGCGCGGATCGAACGCGTTCTCGAGCAGCGGCAGCGCCTCGTCCACCACGCGGCGCAGGTCGGTGGGATGCAGCCGCATGGGCGAGGGACGTCCGAACCCGAGCAGCTGACGCGTCAGTTCGGCCGCGCGCTGCGCCGAGGTCTCGGCGTCCTTGAGGCCCGGCACGACCGCGTGGTCGTCCGGCAGGTCGAGCAGGGCCAGCGACACATTGCCGAGCACCGCGGTCAGCAGGTTGTTGTACTCATGCGCGATGCCGCCCGCCAGTGTGCCCACCGCCTCCATCTTCTGCGCATGACGCAGCCGGTCCTCGAGCGCGCGCCGCTCGGTCAGGTCCTGCACGGTGACCACGAGCCGCGGCCCCTCGTCGGCCACATCGCGCAGCGGGGTGACGCGCACCGACCACCACGACGCACCGGGGCCCGGCCCGTCCACGGACACCTCGGGTTCGCTCTGGCTCTCGCCCGTGCGCACGGCGCGCTCGACGCAGCGTTGCAGCGCACTGCCCTCGTACCCCGGCAGCAGGCTCGGCCAGGATCGGCCCAGGAGGTCGCCCTCGTGGCCGAGGGCCAGCGCGAATGCGGGATTGTGCTGCAGGATGCGCAGCTCCGGCCCTTCGAGCAGCGCGACACGCGCGTCGACGTGCCGCAGCATCTGCTCCTGGATCGCATGCGTGGCCAGCGAGCGCCGCTCGGTGAGCTGCGCCTGTTCGAACAACCGCGCGTTGTCGAGCGCCGTGGCCACCATGTCGGTGAGTGTCTGCAGATACTCCTGCGAGCGCCTGTCGAACCCGTCGACGTCGGCATGCGCCATGGCCACCGCGCCCAGATGCATGCCGCGACAGTGCAGCGGCATCATCACCATCGCGCGGGCCCCGAGCAGGTGGCCGTGCCGGATCATGGAGGGCGCGACCTGGCCCGGCAGCAGGTGCCGGATGTCCACGCTCGGGCCCGAGGTGAAGGCGGTCTGCTCCCGCCAGTCGACATCGGACTCGAACGCGGCGAGGTACTCGGGGGGGA
>CADEFY010000135.1 GCA_902826705.1 uncultured bacterium | reverse complement strand
CCGCCGCGGGAGAGGCGTCGAGGCCCAGCGCGAGGCTCGTGAGGAGCAGCGCGGTGCGCGGTCGGCTCACGTGGCGCATCACGGCGCGGGCGTCCCGAGCCCGAACTCCATGCCGATCGGGAGGATCTGGTACTGCATCGAGTCGAAGGGCGTCACGATGAGGGTGTCGGAGCCGTCCTGGCGCTCCACCTCCTCGCCCTCTCCGAGATAGCAGAGCAGGAACACCGACCCGGGTGCCGCGCCGCTGGTGTCGATGGCCGAGGGCACGACGCCGGCGAACGACAGGTCGAGCCGCTGGATGAGGTGGTCCCAGCCCGTCACCGCCCGCGTCGCGCGGCCGAGTGTCACCGAGTTGGCCAGGATGCGATCGATGTCCTGCGCCATGGGCAGGCGCGCCGCATCCGGATGCACTGTGACCTCGGCGGGCGTGATCGTGCTGCTGGCGCGCAGCTCCGCGACCACGAACCCGGTCAGGATCGAGCGATAGGTGATCGCCGCACGCACGTTCACGGTCGGCGTGGATCCGACGGGGAGCGCCTGGTAGGGGGTGAGGCTGGCGCTCTCCAGATCGAGTCGGGTCCAGCGATCCTCGATCTCGGGCTCGCCGAGGCAGCCGCTGACCGCGACGGCGAGCGCCGTCACGACCAGCAGCCGCCGCGCGGCGCGTCGCCAGGTGGGTGGGGGCGTCATGATCTCTCGAGCGCGCGCCCTAGCGGACGAGCGCCATCCTCCGGCTCAGCGACAGGCCATCGACATCGAGCCGGTAGAAGTACAGGCCCGAGCGCACGCCCTTGCCGTCGTCCCCCGTGCCGTCCCAATGGACCTCGTTCAGACCGGCGCGGAACGCCTGCTCGTAGCGGCGCACCTGGCGGCCCATCGCGTCGTAGATGCCGAAGCGCGCCTTGCCCGTGGCGTCCCCGGGCAGCACGAACGCGATGCGCGTGGTCGGGCGCACCGGGTTGGGCCAGTTGCCGAGCAGCGCCGCACGGCTCGCCTGGGCGACTGCACCGCCCTCGGTGATGCGCAGGGGCGTGAGCGCCATGGCGGACGCACCGCTCGTGTAGGTCGAGGTCGCGCTCACCTTGAGCATCGCGTTCTCGACGCCCGCCGCGGCCCGCAGGGCGTCGTCGGCCAGCGCGAGACGGTGCGTGCCCGCGGGCAGCGTGCCGCCGGAACGCGTCCAGAGCACCTGACCGCTGCTGGCGTCGGTCATCGTCCACTGGACGGTGGCGCGGTCCGTCAGTGTGAAGCTCGCCTCGGGCGCATCGCCGCCACTGATGCCGAGCCCGGTGACCTCGACCCCGAGGTTCCAGAGCCGCAGGCCCGTGGACTCCGACCACTCATCGAGCGACACCGCGCTGGCCTGGCCGATGCGGGTGACCGATCCGTCGCGATGGTCACGCACGTTGAAGAACGGCACCCGGAAGCTGCGCGGGCGCGACATCGCCTCACGCAGTTCGGCGACCGGCGTGAGCGCAGGGCCGTACTTGCGCACGGAGCCGCGCTGCGGCGACGCGGCATACAGGTTGCCCCATTGGTCGGTGTCCAGCGAGGTCACGAGCCCGCCCTCGCTGCCCGTCTCGTCCATCCACTCGAGCCGGCCACCGCGCATGCGCAGCTGCACGATGCGCTGGTTGTGCGCGTCAGCCACGAACACGTCTCCCGTGCTGACGCCGTCCTCGCGGCCGATCGTGATGGCCGTGGGCCCCGCGAAGTGCCCGCGGCCGCTGCCGAGCTCGCCGATCGTCCCGAGCCGCTGCGACGCACCGCTCGCCGGCAGCGACCACGCGCTGACCCGGTTGCCGCCCGTCTCCGCGACCACGAGGACGTCATCCGAGGGCTGGAACGGCGTGCCTCCGTCTGAGACCGCCACATCGTACGGGCCCTTGAGGCCCTCGATCACGCGCACCGGCGAGAGGCTGATGCGATCCGACTCGGTGCGCGCCTGCAGCACCACGATGCGGTCGTTGCCCGTGTCGGCCACGTAGAGGCGGTCCTGTTCGTCGAGCGCCAGCCCGCGCGGCTGGTCGAACGCCCCCGCGCTCGTGCCGGAGCCGTCATAGGCCTGCAGGCTCTTGCCGGTCTCGCCCACCACGAGGCGGTCCCAAGCGGGATCCGAGACGATCTGGAAGTGGCGCGACTCCACGTACGGGAAGCGGTCGTAGACGTCGACCTGGGAGAGCGTCACCGTGGCATAGGGCTGGGCGAACAACTGCCTGCCGAGCCGCTCGCGCGAGATCGCGCGCGTCAGCGACTCGAGCCCGAGGTCGGGAGCGACCGGCGTACGGGCGAAGGTCCCCGCACCCGCGGGCGAGGCGAGGGCCCCCATGAGGCCCGTGATCAGCAGGAAGCGTCGTCGCACGTGAGGCTCCTCTCTTCCCCTGCCGCACCTACTGGAATCGGAAGTCCAGTCCGGTCTCGAGGATGTTGGCCGAGTAGTTGTTGCGGTTGAAGTAGCGCTCGTAGCTGAGCCACAGCGCGAATCGCCGCATCCAGGGCGATGGGACTGCGAGTGCATCCAGGTCGGCGTGCAACGCCACGCCGAAGAGGTGGGAGGACAGCTCGTCCATGCGGTAGTCACCGGAGCGATAGCCGTCGATGCCGTCGACCGAGGCGTACTCGTCGCGGTAGAAGTCGGCGGCGGTCTGCGTGTACCAGCGATACACGTAGCGCGAGGACAGCCCCTGCTTGAGGTACTGGCTCAGGCGCGACTCGAGCTCGTGTGACGAGATGCCCCAGTCGTCGTTGTAGAGCCGGTAGGAGAGCTTGAGACTCGAGCGCTGCGAGAAGTACTGGTGCAGCCGCACGAACGCGTCGCGCCGCTGGCGGTCCTCGGGGTGTCGCTCCGACACGTTGGAGCCGCCCGCGTACACGTTGCGGTAGGCGTTGTGCTGCAGGCCGTGCACCAGGTTCACCTCGGCGCCCACCCGAAGCAGCGTCGAGGGCGACAGCACGCCCGTGCCGATCACGTTGCCGTGCCAGGTGGTCTTGGAGCGCGCCCCCGTGTCGGTGTCATCGTCGGCCAGCGGCTGGATGCGGTCCCAGCCGTAGCTGCTCGCGAACGACACCGTCATCGTCTGGTCGCGGAAGTCCCGGCTCCACTTGCCCCCGAGCTGCTGCGCCAGGTAGTCGCTCTCCGAGGACACGTAGTACTCCACGCTCGCCGGTCCGCGCGTGAGCGTGGTCGTGACCTCGTTGCGGACCTTGATGAAGTCCTCGAACGCGTTGCCCGAGATCGGGCGGCTGGCGGTCGTGATCGCGTCCACGGCCTCCTGCGTCCCCGCCGGAGCAGCCACGGCGGGGATCACGACGCGCTCGTTGTTGAAGTGCACGGCGAGCGTCGTGGAGCCGGGCATGGGCAGGGCGAAGTCGCTGGTCATCGACCGCACGCCGACCTTGTCTGAGTCCGTGAACATGCGGAACATGGTGCCGAGCGTGGGTTCGTCGGTGAGCGGCGCTGCCGCGCAGGCCGAGGCGCCCGCCGCAGTCGCGGCGATGGCACAGGCCCACGGGCGCATGCGTCGCATCACTTGCATGCGCAACCCCCGCCGTCGCCACCCACGCCGCCCGTCGAGCCCTCGCGGGCTTCCCAGGCCTTCAGCTTGCGGGCGTTCTCCCGGCTGTCCGCCTCGAACGCCATGATGCGGTCGACGAGCCGTTCGCGCTGGTACGCCTGCACGGCGCAGCCGCTCGCGCCGAGCAGCCACAGCAGCGGCAGCGCCAGGATCAGCGCGCGGCGGCCCTGGGTCCGGCTGCGCGGGCTCATGGACGCCCCGCTTCGGCCGTCTCGGCGGTGGCGTCCGGGCGCAACAGCCGGCGCGTCATGGCCTCGAGCTCGGCGAGCGCCTGCGCGTCGGACTCGGTCGTGGACCAGGCCACCCGGCCGGCGCGATCGAGCACGACGGTGTAGGGGATGCTGGGCAGGTCGAGTGTGCGCACGAGGCCGTCCGGGCCGTCGAGGGCGATCGGCAGCGTTAGGCCGTGCTTCTGCTGGAAGCGCCGCGCGTTGGCGGCCTCCGAGTCGATCGACACCGCGATCACGCGCGCGCCCTGCCGGGCGAGCGCGCGATGCATGGCGTCGAGCTGCGGTAGCTCCTTGCGGCAGGGCGCGCACCAGCTCGCCCAGAAGTTGACGATGACCACTTGGTCATCCGACGTGCGCCAGGCGACTGGCTTGCCGTCGATCGACTTCAGGGCGTGCGCCGCCAGCGCGCTCTGCACGCGCGCCGCGGGCACGCTGCGGGTGGCCGCCGTACGGCCGGCGTGGGCGGGCGGGACGAGGGCGGTCGCCCCCAGCGTCGCCACGCCCATCAGCGCCAGCATCTGGCGCGAGGCGCGCCGAGCGCGATGCTGTCCGAGGTCGGGGACCCGAGCCGAATGCGTCACGTGGGGCCTCATCACCGGTACTGGGCGCCCAGCAGCACCCAGAGGTTGAACTTGCGACGCTCCTGCGCCGTCAGCGAGTCGGGGCCGGTCGGGTGCGAGCCCATGCCGGCGCGGGAGCCCACGCCGAGCACGTAGTCGATCAGCTTGGAGCGGCGCGGGAAGCCGGGGTCGACGACCTGCTCGTCCATGTCCATCGACTCGCCCGAGAGGCTGATGTAGCCGCGCGGGAAGATGCGGTTCATGCGCGCCGTGTCCGGCACGGCCGACAGGTCGAGGTCACCGGGCGGCGGCGTCCCCGGCGCGGGGGAGACGTGGCAGCTCACGCACTTGTCCGCGACGATGTCGCCGATGTCGGTCTGCCAGCTGATGATCTGCGCCTGCGCCAGCGGGATGTTGAGATCGTGCGCGGGCATCATGGCCGCGGCGGGATTCGGGTTCGTCGCGACGAGCCCGCCCGGCCGACGGTCCTCGTGACAGCCCACGCACTGGTTGAACTCCTCGCCCGGGCGCACGGCGATGTGCGTGCGCTTGACCACGAAGCCGCGGCCCTGCTGGTCGAGCGTCGCGAAGCTGATGGGCGTGTTGGCCGGCACCCGGATCCGGAACGAACCATCCGGCTGCACCGGCGCGAAGCCGAGGAGCGCGCGCTTCTCGTGCTCGTTGGCCGAGAAGTCGTTCATCTCGCCGCCGATCGTCGGGCGCGCCATGATCACCGCGATGCTGTCGATCTGGTCGACGCCCTGGATGGGACGCTCCTGCCCGTCCTCCGTGCCGCGGTTGAAGACGTCCTGCGCCAGGAACACGCCGTAGTCGACCGAGCGGTCGATGGTGGAGGCGATCACCGGCGGCTTCGGGCGGGGCGCGAGCAGCTGGGCGTCGTACTCGTTCGAGTTCGGGTCGTTGTAGAGGAACGTCAGGTTGCCCAGCGAGAAGGTGGCCGGGTCCGCCAGCGTGCCGCCACCGGTCTGGTCGATCGTGAACGTGTAGAGGCCGTAGTCGACGTCGTCCTCAGTGGCCGCGGGCAGCGTGTACGAGCCCACGAAGCGCGTGCCGCCGAGCGGATGCGGGTACTTGAACGCGCCGTAGGGCCAGGGCTCACCGTCGTTGTTGACCTGCGTCGTGAGCACGTCCCAGTGGAGCTGGTTCGAGTCGGTGACCGGGTCCGCGGGGCCCTGCTCGGTCTTGAGCACGGCGATCGGGCCGGCGTCCTCGTTGATCATCGTGGACTCGATGGCGATCAGACGGCCATCGGGCATCGGCACGGCGTGGAAGAAGTTCCGGCCGTGCGGACCGTACATGTGGAACGTACCGGTGCCGTCGGGGTTGGTGAAGAACAGCGGGAAGCGGTTGAACTGCCCGAAGTGCTCCCAGCGCGTGTAGAGGATCCGGCCGTCCGGCAGCAACTGCGGATCGAAGTCGTCGCTCTGATTGAAGCTGATCCGCTCGATGTTGCCGCCATCGGCATCACAGGTGTAGAGCACCTCGGCAGGCGAGTGGTTGTACTCGTCCATCTCGTTCGCCCGCGAACTGGTGAACATGATCCGGTCATCCGGCAGGTACAGCGGATCGAAGTCGTGCCCGCCGCCGAACGTGACCTGGCGCAGGCCGGTACCATCGGCGCCGATCTCGTAGATGTTCCGCCACGTGCCGCCGGCAGGACGCATCGAGAACAGGATCTTCGTGCCGTCGAATGAAACGCAGGGGTCCGAGACGGACGCACCCGTGAAGTTCGTGATCGGCGTCACGATGCCGTCGGGCGCGATCGGGGAGAGCTTGAACAGATTGCCCGCGGCCCACGACCGGTTGAGCGTCTCCTCGCCGTCGGTCTTGACGAACACCAGCGCTTCGGTGGTCGGCTCTTCCTGGATCAGGTCGTCGGGAGCGCTGTCGCGACAGCCCGCTGCGAGCAGCGAGAGGCCGATCGTGGACACGAGGAGGCCCAGAGTCACGGCCGCAGGGTTCAGAGATCGCTTGTGCATGATGTGGAATGGCCCTCCCGCCTGGATCCCGCCGGTCACGGCTGGATCGAGCGATAGAATGCGAGCCCGATCGTTCCCTGGGCGTACTCGTAGGCGACGATCTCGTCGCGATCCCTCTGCGAACCGATCACCGTCGCGTGGCGCATCTCCGCTCGGACCGCGAGGTCGCTGCGGATGTACATCTCGAGCCCGCCCCCCACGGCGAGCGCGTTCTTCGTGACGGGCTTGGCGTTGACTGCCAGACCCGGGAAGACCATGACCATCCCGTAGCCCACGGTGGCGTACGGCTGCAGCCGGCCCGGGAGCGGGTAGCGCACGACCGCGCTCAGGCTGTGGATCACCGCATGCACGGCCTTTCCGGGGTTGTGTCCCAACTGCGCCTCGTAGCCGAGCCAGGTGTCGGGGTTGTAGCCGAGGCGCAGCGTGTAGAGCTCCTCCGAGCCGAACGTGCCGTAGCCGGGGCTCACGCTGAACCGGTGCTGGAACGGTCGGGGGCCGGGTGCGAGCTGATAGGGGTGCGCGGCGAGCTCGGGATTGAGCGCCTCGAGCGGCGCGCGATCCTCGGACGCAGCGAGGGCGGGTGTGCCCAGCGTCAGTCCGGCGAGCATCGCGACCACGAGGTCCCTGCGCGCGCTCACGGCTGCACCCCGGCGAGGATCCAGCCACGGATCGCCTGGTAGCCCGCATCGCTCGTGTCGGCGAACGCCTTGAACGGATGCGGCGTGCCACCGGCGAGCAGTGCGAGCGGCTCGGTCAGGATCGGGCTCGACTCGCGGGCGGCCGGCCACACCTGCAGCGAGACCTGCTCGAAGTCGTAGGTCACGTCCTTGTCGGACGCAGGGGAGAGCTGCAGCGAACCGCGGATGCCGCCGCCGTGGCAGTCGCCCTCGGCATCGCAACCGTGCGCCGAGAGGACGGGCGCCACGTCGGCCTCGAACTGCTCGAAGCTCAGCGTGAGCGACGTGCCGCCGCCGGGCGGCGGAGGCGGCGCCGTGGGCGAACTGCAGCCCTGCAGGGCGCCGGGCAGCGCGAGCGTCGCGATGATCATCGCGAGGCCCCGGCGCAGTCCCACCTGTCCCGTCGACATGCCACGCTCACCTCTCGTGCGTCGTGCAGAGTGCCGCCACGACCATGCGCGATGCATGACCGTGTGATTCGCGTCGCCGTCGTGGCGCAAGACCGCACCTCCATGTCAGTTGCGCTCCCAGAACGCCTCACCGCATCAGGCGGCGGGTGCCGGGCAGGCCCTGACCCCGCAAGAGCCGGGCCACGCGTCTCGTCGTATCGGTTGTCGCAAGTCCGCCTTGAGGCTGCAGCGGGTCCGTCCCTTCATGCACGGGGTGCCGGAACCTCTGGAGCCCCCGTGCGTCGGGCGTCGCGCACGCCACGCGCTTCGAAGACACGTTGCGTCGACTCCGCGATGGATGGCGGCATGCTCGATGCGATCTCCGACATCGTCGACGCGAGTCGCTCTGGGTAGAAGAGCGCT
>CADEFY010000134.1 GCA_902826705.1 uncultured bacterium | reverse complement strand
CCGGTCCATCATCTCGGCGTGCCCGGGCGCGCGGTGGTGCCCGGCCCACGAGTGGGCGTCGGGCTTCTGCGCAGCACTCCGCCGGCCCCCAATCTGCTCGTCCTCCCTGCGCCGCAGGAGATCGTTCGACTTGGCGTGTTGCAGCCCGCCGCACTCCGCGCCACGCTCGATGCCCACTCGGCCGGATTCGAGTGGGTCATCCTCGATGGTCCCCCGGTGCTGGAATCGCCGGATGCCGCTGCGCTCGCCGTGCTCGCCGATGCGACTCTGCTCGTGGTCCAGGCCGGCCGGACCAAGCGGCCTGTCGTGGCGCGTTCGGGCGACATGCTCAAGAAGGCGGGGGCGAGACTTGTCGGCAGCGTGCTGAACCGACGTGTGCTCGAGATCCCGGAGTTCATCTACCGTCGGATCTAGCCACTGGAGCGTCATGCGCCGCGATCTCGAGGGCCACGCGTTCGGCGCGTGCAGCCATGGCGACCGCTGAGGGCCCGGCAGACGTCAGTGCACGCTCGCGAGCCGTCGAAGAGATGGCTGTCGCGATCGTCCGCGAGCGCACCGGATCCTCGCTGGTGGCGCTCATCCTCTCGGGCAGCCACGCCACGGGCGAGGCAGCGTGGGCCGAGGTCGAAGGCCGGTCGCGCTGCCTCTCGGACCTCGACCTCTACGCCGTGCTCGCCGACGAGCCGTCGTGCGACCGGGCAAGGAGCGGGGAGTGGAGCGCGGCGCAGTCCGCGCGGCTCGATCTGGCTGGCGTGCTCGGTCCCATGGAGGTCGCCTACCTCACTCGCTCCGGGCTCTCGCGCATGCCCGCGCGCCCCGGCACGCTCACGCTGCGCGAGGCGGGCCGCGTGCTGACGGGGGACCCAGGCGTGCTCGAGCACGTGCCCGCGCACCGCCCGCAGGACATCGGATTCGAGGAACGCCTCGCCCTGCTCGAGAACCGTGGCGCCGAGCTTCTCGGTGCCGACCCCGCTCGACGACCCGCCACAGGCGAGCGGGCATGGCTCGCGCGCCACGCCACACTCAAAGGCGCACTCGAGCTGGCGGGCGTGCTCGCGCTCGAGGACGGCGCATGGCCGCCACGCGCGCCCGGCCGCGTCGATTCGGCTCTGCGGCGGCTCGACTCCCGCCCTCCGGCCGCGGTCGCCCCCGCACATGCGCTCGACGCCCATCGGCTCGCCGGACTCTGGCGCCGGGCGCTCGCATGGCGCTCGGGGGCTGCCGCGCTGCTGCCTGCAGCCGAGGCGGCTGCAGAGTGGCGCGAGGTCGTGCAACAATGGTGTGCAGTGTGGTGGCGGCTCGTCGCACCTCTGCAGCGGCCCCAGGCGGACCCATGGGCTGCTGTACGCGCCGTGGCCGCACGTGCGCCGTGGCCTCGCCGCGTGCGCCGCGCACTCGACTTCCGGCCGCGCGCCGGAGACGCGGGCGGCCGTGCTGCGCACCTGCTTCGAGTGCATCGCGGGACTCCCGTGCACCGGCTGGCGGGCAGCATCACGACCCTGCTGTTCTGTGCGAGTTCCGCGCCACATGCCCCTGCCGTGACGGCGGGTGCGCTCGGAGTGTTGGCGGACCTTGGCGTGACGTCAGCCAACGAATGGTCGGCCGCTGCGCAAGAGACCCACGCGCGCTGGAGCCGCTGGGTGGCGGGCGTCGCGACACCGGAGCCGAGATGAAGCCGGTCCTGCTGATCGTGCTCGTGGACGCGCTCGGTTGGAAGCTGGCCGGCTCGCGCGCGGGGTTGTTCGGCGAGCTGCCGCAACGGCGCGAACTCGCCACCATCCTCTGATTCAGTTCCGGGGCGCTGCCGACACTCTTCACCGGCCGTGGCCCGAGTGAGCGTGGCCGGTTCCTCATGTATCAACGCGCGCAGGGCAGTACTCCGTTCTCGGGCTTCTCGCGCTTGCGCTGGCTTCCGGCGAGGGTCCGGGAGAGCTGGCGGATGAAGCGGCTGCTCACGCGTCTGGTCGCCTCGCGCGGGGTACAGGGGTACTTCGACCTCTACGAGGTGCCGCGCGAACGGCTCGAGTCATTCGATCTGCCCGAGCGTGCGGACATCTTCGCCCCCGGCGGCCTGCCCGGCGGCAGTCTCTGGGACTCGCTCGAGAGCTCTGGCCTGCGCTGGCAGGGGTGGAACTGGCGCACGCCGCAGGCCGAGGCGTTCGCCCAGGCGCTCCAGTCGATCGAGTCCGGGGACCGCGATGTCTGCTTCATCTACACGGCGGAGCTCGACGCGTGGCTGCATCGCGAGGGCACGCAGGGACCCGGGGTCGCCGCGTGCCTCGATGCCGTGGAGCAGTTCGTGCGTGACGCGTTCACGACCAGTGCACGCGCGGGGCGGCCCCTCTGGTGCCATGTGCTCTCGGACCACGGGATGGTCGATGTCCGCACGCATGTCGACCTCACCGGACGCCTGCGGAGCGTGCCGTTCCGTGCCGGTCGCGACTACGAGGTGTTCCTCGACTCGACCTTCGCACGCTTCTGGTGGCGTCACCCAGGCGCGCGTGTCGCGGTCCACGAGGCGTTCGCGACCGAGTCGCGCGGACGCTGGCTGGACCGCGCCATGCTGGAGCGGCACGGAGCGTGGTTCGCAGACCATCGCTTCGGCGAGGACCTGTGGCTGCTGGAGCCCGGCGCTATCCTGGTCCCCTCGTTCATGGGGACCCAGCCGGTGGCCGCCATGCACGGGTATGACCCCGAGCACCCCGAGATGACCGCGTTCTATGCCAGCAACCGTGATCTGCCCGCCGGCCTCCGCGGCCTGCGCGATGTGCGCGGATTCCTCGAGCGCGAGTGTGCGGCTCTCGCCGCTGAGGCCGCGGCATGAAGCCGGGCGAGATCGCGCAGAACGTCAGTCGCGGGGCGCTGTTCCTCGCGATCGAGAAGGGGGCGGCAGTCCTCTCGACGATCGTGTACATCGCGTTGCTCGCGCGTTGGCTGGGGCCCACCAAGTACGGCGTCTTCTCGTTGGCCTTCGCCATCGTCGGCCTGGCCACTGCGCTGAGCGGCAACGCTGAGGTGTTCCTCGAGCGCTACACCGCCGAGTACCAGGCACACGGACGCATGCGCACGCTGGCCCGCGCGCACCGGTTCGCGCTGGGGCTCAAGACCGCGCTCGGGCTGCTCGTGACCGCGCTGCTCCTGGTGTTCACGCCGCAGTTCGCGGCGCACTACCGCATGCCGGAGCTGAACATCCTGCTGCCCGTACTCGCGAGCTTCGTGGCTACCGAGGGCCTGGCCACGACCGGACGGGCCGTGCTCTACGGCATGCAGCGTTTCGAGTGGATGAGTGCCGTCTCGCTCGTCTTCAACGTGGGCAAGACACTGCTCGTCGCCGCGCTCTGGGCATCGCGGGCTGGACTGGTCGAACTCGCGATCGGACTCGCCACGCTCAACGTGCTGCAGGCGCTGCTCACGTCGTTCGCGGCGACCCGCCTGATCGCCCGCGCCCAGCGCGACGCAGCGGATGAGTCTGGCGATGCCGCGCCGCTGCTGCGACCCATGCTCCGCTACTGCCTCCCGCTGCTCGGGGCCCGCGCGGCGTTCCTGTCGGGACAGAATCTCGGGAAGCTCATCCTGGCGCGCGTCCTCGATGCCACGACGCTCGGCTACTACTCATTCGCATTCCAGACTGTGGAGCGGTTCGTCGAGCTGGTGCACACGCTCCCGGCCTCCCTGCTGCCCTCACTCACACAGCTCGTCACGCGTCGCGAGCAGGACCGCCTGCGCCACATCTTCGATCAGGCGTTCCGCCTGATCCAGCTCACGGCCTGTGTCCTCTCGTTCCTGCTGTTCGCCTTCGCGCACGAACTCACCCTCTGGCTGGGCAGCCCGCTGTTCGAGCCGGCGGTGCCGATCCTGCGCGTGCTCGCGCTGGTGCCGATGGTGCGCACCGCGCAACAGCCCCTCACCATGCTGTTCCAGGCACTTCGGCGCCCCGGCCACGTGCTCGCACTCGCGGTGCTCAAGCTGGCCGGGGAGATCTGCGGATATCTTCTTCTGCTGCCGTTGATGGGCGCACTGGGGGCGGCTGTCGCCAACCTCATCGGTGCGGTCGTCGCGTATGCCGGAGCGCTGGTGCTCATGCGCCGGGCGCTTCCCGAAGGTTCGAGCCGCCGCCTCGGCGACGTGGCGCGCGCCTTCGTGCTCTTGTTGCCCGCGCTCGCGTGGGTCCTGCTCCTGGACCGATGGATCCCGGCACATCTGGGGCTGCCGCTGCGACTCGCCGCCCTGCTCCCGGGGCTTGTCGCGGTGTTCGCGCTCGGACTCGTGACCCGGCACGACCTCGAGAAGCTCGCGCTGTTGCCGCTCCCCACCGCTTGGCAGAGACGAAGTCGTGATGCCATCGTGGGGCGCTTGGACCGACTGGCACAGGCGTTCGAGACCCGGGGGACGGCATGAGCGGCCTACGCGTACTGGTGATCATCCCGTCGCACAACGAGGAGGCGAGCCTGCCCGCGACCCTCGCGGAGGTGCGCGCCAAGTGCCCGTCAGTGAGTCTGTTGGTGGTGGACGACGGTTCGCGAGACGCGACCTCCCAGGTCGCGATCGAGGCCGGCGTACCGGTGGTGCGCCACTCGGTCAATCTGGGGGTGGGGGGGGCCCTGCAGACAGGATTCCGGTGGGCCCTCGAGCACGGATTCGATGTCGGCGTGCAGCTCGACGCGGATGGTCAGCACGACCCCGACTATCTGGAGACGCTGCTCGCGCCCGTGCGAGCAGGGCAGTGCGACGTGGCGATCGGCTCGCGCTACTCGACCCGAACCGGCTACCGCGCGCCGTGGCATCGTCGGTTGGGAATGGTGGTGTTCTCAGGCGTCGTGCGCATGGCGCTCGGCCAGCGCATCACCGACACGACTTCGGGCTTCCGCGCCTACTCGCGCCCGGTCATGCAGGTCTGCCAGCATGACTTCCCCAAGGACTTCCCGGATGCACCGCTGTTGATCGCCTTGTCCCGCCGTGGCTTCCGTCTGGTGGAGGTGGCGGTCGAGATGCGAGAGCGTGTGGCCGGGCAGTCGTTCTACACGCTGGGCAAGCAGCTCTACTACCCCTACAAGAACCTGCTCGCTTCGCTCATGGCGCTCATGCGCCGTCCCGTCTGAAAGGGTCGCCATGCCATTCCTGTCCAGGACGCAGATCATCGTCGCGGTCGGCGCCGTGCTGCTGGCGATCTATGTACTCGATCTCGTTCGCCGCCGACGGCTCTCCGAGGAGTACTCGCTGTTATGGGTCGTGGCATCCGTCGTGATCGCGGTGTTGGGGTTCTCGACGCCGCTCCTGACCTGGATCACCCGGGTCCTCGGGGTGCTCGGGGAGGCCTCCACGGTGTTCGCCTTCGGCCTCGCTTTCGCCGTCGCGATGCTGTTGTACCTCTCGATCAAGCTCTCGCGACTCGGGTGGGAGAACCAGGTGCTCACACGCGAGTTGGCGCTCCTGCGCCACGAGGTCGAGGCTCTGCGTAGCGCCGAGCGGAGGGACCGCCGGTGACCCGCATCCTGCAGCTCGTGATAGGCCTGGGGGTCTCGGCCGTCTGCATCTGGCTGTCCATGAAGGACGTGAGGCTCGCCGAGGTGTGGTCCGTGCTGCGCAACGCCCACTACGGGGGATTCGCCGGAGTGTGCGCGGTCACGATCCTCGGTTTCTGGATTCGCGCCGTGCGCTGGCGCTACTTCATCCAGTCCCCCAGGCCGCTGCGCACGGACAGCCTCTTCAGCGCCACGATGATCGGCTTCATGGCCAACAACGTGCTGCCGTTCCGGCTCGGCGAGTTCGTCCGCCCGTGGGCGCTGTCGCGTCGAGAGGGCCTGTCCAAGAGCATGCTGCTCGCGACCGTCGTGGTGGAGCGTGCCATCGACATGCTGACCCTGCTGGCGATCTTCGGGATCACGCTGCTGATCCATCCCATCGCCGAGACGTCCGAGGCCGGCCGCATGGTGCAGGGTGGAGCCAAGCTGCTGTTGGTCGCGTGTGCGGTGCTGACGGTGATGGTCGTGGTGGCGGAGCGCAACCGGCCCCTCGCGCTCCGGATCATCGCGCTCGCGCCTGTGCGGGTGCGGGCGCGCGTCGCGGCATTGGCCGAGCGTTTCCTCGACGGCTTCGCGCTGTTCCGTGATCTGGGCAGGCTGGTCCAGGTGTTCATCCTGTCCTTCGCGATGTTCCTGTGCTTCGCCGTGGCCCTGGGGATCAGCATGTGGTCGCTGGGGATCCAGGTGCCCTGGTATGCGGGACTCGTGATGCTCGTGGTCACGGCGATCGGGATCATGGTTCCCGCGGCGCCGGGGTATGTCGGAACGCTCAACTACGCGTGCATCGTCGGGCTGGCGCTGTTCGGAGTCAGCAAGGGGCAGTCTGCGCCCTTCGGCTGGTTCTACTTCTTCAGCCAGTGGCTGCCCATCACCGCGGTCGGGCTCTACTACCTGAACCGCGAGGGACTGTCGCTCGCGTCGCTCGGCCAGGCGCAGGACTCGAGCGCGGCATGACAGGAGGATCGCTCCCGGAGCCCTCGTCAGCGACGGAACGCGAGTGCGACGCGCCGAACGGCCTCGATCACATCGTCGGCGTCGCCGTCGCTCATGCGCGGGAAGAGCGGGAGCGTGATGGCACGGGCATAGGCATGTTCAGCCACGGGGAACCGATCCGGCGTCAGGCCCAGGCTGTCACGGAAGTGCGGGTGGCGATGGATCGGGATGAAGTGCACCGACGTTCCGATGTTCTCGGCACGCAACTCCTGGATGAAGCGCGCCCGGTCGATGCTGAGCCGGTCGAGGTCGAGCGCGATGGGGAAGAGGTGCCAGGCGTGCTCGATGTGCGCGCGTGCGCCGGGAAGCCCGATCTCGGGCACCTCCGCCAACCCCGCGCGATAGCGTTCGACGATCGCCCGTCGCCGCAGCTGCCACTCGTCGAATCGCTCGAGCTGGCCGAGCCCGATGGCCGCGAGCACATCGCTCAGGTTGTACTTCCATCCTGGAGCGACGACCTCGTAGTACCACGAGCCGGTGTCGCTGTAGCGCTTCCACGCGTCTCGGCTCATGCCGTGCAGACTGAGCAATTGGATCCGCTCGGCGAGCGCCGGATCGTCAGTGACCGCGGCCCCGCCTTCCCCCGTGCTCAGATTCTTCGTGGCATAGAAGCTGAACGCCGTGATGTCCGCGAGCGAGCCCACCGGCCTGCCGCGATAGCGCGCTCCGAGTGCATGCGCAGCGTCATCGATGATGCGCAGGCCATGCTTCGCAGCCAGCGCATGCAACGAGTCGTATTCGCATGGATGCCCGGCATAGTCGACGGTGATGATCGCACGGGTGCGTGGCGTGATGGCCGCTGCCACCGCGACGGGATCGAGGTTGAGCGTATCCGGCTCCACGTCCACGAGCACGGGCGTCGCGCGTACGTGCTCGATGACGTTGACAGTGGCCGCGAACGTCCATGTGGAAGTGATCACCTCGTCGCCAGGACCGATGCCCAGAGCCTCCAGCGCCAGATGCAGCGCGCCCGTCGCCGAGTTCACGCAGATCGCGTGCGCGGCACCGCTGCGCTCGGCGATGCGTCGCGCCAGCTCGAGGGTCTTGGGACCCGTCGTGATCCAGCCCGAATCCAGCGCCTCGAGCACCAGTTCGCGCTCCCGCGCCGTCACCCACGGGACTGCGAAGGGGAGGAATGCATCCCGCACCGGCGCGCCTCCCTGGGAGGCGAGTCGAGCGAGCGGAGTCTGCGCGGGATCCTTCACGAGCCGATGCTACAGGCAGGGATGCGTCTGTCGCCAGTCCCCAAGCCACTTCCCTGACCTACTGAGGAGGGCACCCCCCGATGCCCCGCCGTAAGTTCCTGCGCGAGATGTTCGGCTTCGCCGCGACTCAGTACATCGTGCGCGCGGTGATGATGGCGCGTGGGATCATCGC
>CADEFY010000133.1 GCA_902826705.1 uncultured bacterium | reverse complement strand
CTGTCCGTCAGACATGTGCGCGCAGGATAGACGGGCGGGTGGCGGGGCGTCTACAACGCCGCCGGCCGCCGCAGCACGCTGCTGGCCGTGGCCCACTGCACGCCGGCCTCGGTGTCGGCGAGCAGCGCCGTGAGCCACGCGGCCGAGGCCGGCGAGAGCCGCACCAGCACGAGCGCCTGGCCGTGGCGCGCCGCGCGCTCGAGCGCGTCGGTCCATGCGGCATCGAGCGCCTTCTTCGCAGCGGCCCGCGCCTTGGCGTCGTCGCCGCCGGGCGCCTCGAGCACGGCATCGGGCTCGTCGTACTCCACGCCCATCTCGGAGGCGAGCACGCGGCACACCGAGCGCGACGGCGGCGAGACCTGCAGGAACATCTGCCCCTCGCGCTTGAGCCCGTCATAGAAGGCGCGCATGAACGGTTCGTCCTGCGCGGCGAACCCGCCCATCAGATTGGACACCGCCGCCACGCGTTCGACGCCGGTGATGAACCGACGCACCTCCTGCTCGACCTTGCCCTTGGGCATGTCCACGCGCAGCGTGCCGGGGCCGGGGTTGGCGTGCGGGTAGTTCTCGGGCTCCATGGGGATCTGCAGCACCACCTCGGCCGCGTGACGGTGCGCCAACTGCAGCAGCGGCCGCCGCGCGGGCCCGGCCGCGGGCACGGCGAGCGCGAGCGGAGCGCCGCGCGCGAGCAGAGGTTCGAGCAGCGCCACCTCCTGCGAGAGCCCGGTGAGCACCAGCGCGATGCGCGGTGCAGGCTGCGCCTCATCCTGCGCGTCGCCGCTGCGCGCCTCGGCCGCGGGCCCACGCCCGGGCCGGTGCAGCACCACTTCGTGCGTGGGCCGACCGGGCAGGCCGATGCGCATGACCACGTCGAGTTCGCCGGCCTCACCGCGGCGCTCGCGGGCCGACAGCACCTCGGCCCCCACGCCCTCCACCATATGAGTGATCGCGTAGTTGACCTGCAGCGGCGCCCCCGCGGGCGGCAGCGCGACGCGCCAGACCAGCGCGTGCCCGTCGGTGGCGGTGCGCGCCTGCTCCTCGACCGCCTCGGCCGGCACCTTGGCCGACTCGAGCCCGGCGCGGATGCGCTGGCTCATGACGCGCACGACCTGCGCGCGATCGCCCCAGTGCAGATAGCGCGCCGCCAGCACGCGGCCGCGGTCGCTGCGCGACCAGCGCCACGCCTCACCCACGCCGAACAGCAGCACGGCGACCCCGGCGAGCACACCGAGGACGAGCGTGGTGCGGCTGGCGTTCGAAGCGGCTCGACGGCGCGGGGGCATGAGGATGGCAGAGTAGCGGGAGGGCGGCGGGGTGGCGACCACGTGCGCCGATCCACCCGTACGCATGCGTGAGAGTCCGCGACGCATCGCCCCCTTTTCACCCTTCCCTGACACCGCTCCGACACTCGGATGCCACGATTCCTCCCGTTCCAGCCGATGTTCTGTGTGTCCACCGCGGGCCCCATGCCCCGTTCCGCCACCTTTCCGGGAGGTCGGTCATCATGAAGTCGCTGCGACTCCTCGCTCTCGCCACCTGTTGTGCGGCCGCGCTCGGCGCGGTCGGCGGCGCTTCCGCGTGTGACTCCAAGAACTCCGCCTCCGCTGCCTCCGCGTCGGCCTCGTCCGAGTGCTGCATGACCAAGGCCGCCAAGGCCAGCAAGAGCAGCAAGGGCAAGGCGTCGGCCGCCTTCGCGAGCGCCTCGAACGCCTCCATGCCCGAGTGCTGCATGAGCAAGGGCGCTGCGGCCACCACGGCTGTGGCGGCCAGCAGCAAGTCCGCCGGCTCCGACTGCTGCATGAGCAAGGGCGCGTCGGCGACGCACGCCTCGCACGCCTCGGCCAAGGCCGGCGCGGCCTGCGGCATGAACGCGCATGCGAACATGGCCGCGGACTGCAGCACGTGCGAGGACTGGGCGATGTGCGAGACCAAGGTGCAGGGCATCGGCGCCCGTTCGCAGGTGGTCGCGCTCAAGAACGGCGTGATGATCGTGTACACCGCCGAGGCGCCCGAAGGCGTGCGCGCGGTGCAGGCTGCGGTCGCTCGTCGCACTGAGGGCATGAAGAACTCGCTCGCCAGCCGCAAGGCCGACGCCAAGCTGTGCCCCGACTGCAAGCAGATGCGTGGCGCGCTCGCGAGCGGCAAGCTGCACCGCGAGGTGGTCAACGTCGAGAAGGGCGCGATGGACCTGCTCACCTCGACCGACAAGAGCATCGTGGCGATGATCCACAACATGACCGGCGCGCAGATCGCCGCACGCTGATCCGCCCGTTCACGCTCACGCCTGCGGCCGGCTCTCCTCGCGAGGGCCGGCCGTTCGCATGCCGGCTCGGCCTTCTCTAGGCTCCCCACATGTCCCTTCCCGTACTCGGCCGATTGCGGCTGCCGCGCTCGCGGCAGGCCAAGCTCGCGCTGCTCGTGGGCGGCGTGGCGGTGCCGGCGCTGATCCTGGCGGGCGTGGCCACGCAGCTCACGCTGCGCGTGTCGCGCGAGGTCGAGGTGCAGACGGCGCGCTATAACGCCTACCTCGCGGCCAAGGTGTCCGAGGTGTTCGAGGGCGAGCTGCTCGAGCGCGTGCGCGAGAGATCGGTGAGCGCCGAGAACGTGGCCCGCGCGGGCGGCGACGCCGACGCCATCGTGCGAGCCCTGGCCACGCAGTCGCGTGACTTCGAGGCACCGCTGTTCGTGCCCACCGAATCCATGGATGACTTCACGCTCGTCACCGTGGACGGCCACTTGCTGTTCTACGGCAACGACCCCACCGGGCGGCGCCAGCACCCGTACGCCGCGGTGCTGATCCGCGGGCCCGGCGGTGAGCCGGTGGGTGCGGGGGGCTGGTGGTTCAACCCGCGCGCGTTCATCGCCGAGCACCTGGCCGAGGTGGTGCAGGAGCGACTGCCGCGCACGCCGGGGCTGTTCGGCGGCCTCGAGCTGATGCGGCACCTGTCGGTGGAGGTGTTCGACTCACGCGGCAACCCCGTGGCGAGTGTGCGCGAGCCGAAGCACGTGGAGTCCGCGCGCGAGGCCGACATGGAGGGCCCGTTCATCGGCTATCGCGTGCGCGTGGCGGCCACGCGCAGCGGGCCGGTGGTGCTGGCCCAGCGGTTCGTGGCGGTGGAGATGGGGCTGATCGTGGTGCTCACGCTGGCGCTGCTCGGCGCCACCACGGTGGCCGTGCGCTACATCGCGCGGCAGATCGAACTGGTCCACATGAAGTCGAGCTTCGTGAGCAATGTCACGCATGAGCTCAAGACGCCGATCTCGGTGATCAAGCTGGCCGTGGAGACACTGGAGCTGGGGCGCTATCGCACCGACGAGGAGCGCGACAAGTACCTGCGCACCATCACCAAGGAGAGCGACAAGCTCGCGCGCCTGGTGGACAACATCCTCGACTACTCCCGGCTCGAGGCCGGCCAGACGCTGATGCGCATGGGGCCGGTGCGCATGGCCGATGTGGTGGCCACGGCGCTCGAGAGCTTCCGGCTGAGGCTCGAGGACGAGCAGTTCGAGTGGACCGTGGACGTGCCGGCTGACCTGCCGGCGGCCCGCGGCGACGCCAACGCCCTGCAGCACTGCGTGCTCAACCTGCTCGACAACGCGCTCAAGTACTCCAAAGAGCAGCGGATCGTGAAGGTCTATGCAGGGCTTCGTGAAGGAATGGTCAGCCTGTCGGTCGCGGACCGGGGGATCGGCATCGAGAAGGACCACCAGGGCCGCATCTTCGACAAGTTCACCCGTGTCGAGACGGGACTCGTCCACGACGTGAAGGGCGCGGGCCTCGGGCTCTCGCTTGTGGATCAGATCATGCGCGCGCATCATGGGCGCGTCGAAGTGGTCAGTGAGCCTGGCGAGGGCAGCACGTTCACGCTGTTGCTGCCGCGCTGGGAGGATGGCCGCACGCCCCGCCCGTCGCGGAGCGCCTGACACCCGGAGGGGCCGCGCGCCCCGGGAGAACGCCTCATGAAGAAGATCCTCATCGTCGAGGATGAAGCCGATCTGCTCGACGGGCTGGCGCATAACTTCCGCTACGAGGGCTACGAGGTCCTGACGGCCAAGAACGGCCAGGAGGGGCTGCGCACCGCGCTCAAGCAGAAGCCCGACGCCGTGCTGCTCGACGTGATGCTGCCCGAGAAGGACGGCTTCACGGTGCTCAAGGAACTGCGCCAGCGGCACAAGGACATCCCGGTGCTGGTGATGACCGCGCGCAACTTCGAGGCCGATGTGCTCAAGGGCTTCGATCTGGGCGCGGACGACTACGTCACCAAGCCGTTCAGCATCAAGGAGCTCGTGGCACGCGTGAAGCGCCTGGTGGCGCGTGGCCCCATGAACACGGGCGCGCCCGGCACCACCACGTACACGTTCGGCGATGTCGAGGTGCGCTTCGAGCCGCGCGAGGTCCTCAAGAGCGGCGAGATGATCGCGCTCTCGTTCAAGGAGTTCGAGCTGCTCAAGTATCTGATCGAGCATCGCGGCCGCACCGTGAGCCGCGAGGAGCTGCTCGAGGAGATCTGGGGCGTCGACGAGGAACTGGGCGTCACCACGCGCACCGTGGACACGCACGTGTCCAACCTGCGCAGCAAGCTCGGCCAGGGCTTCGAGAAGCCGTTCATCGTGGCCGTGCACAAGGTGGGCTACAAGTTCGTCGAGCCGTGAGCCGCAGGCTCCCACTCATGATCATCGCCCTGGGCGCGTGGCTCCTCGTGAGCTGCGCGCCCTCGGTGTCGGTGACCGTGGTCAGCGAGGCCACCGCCCGGCTCGACAGCCTGGTCCTCGTGGGCACGATCGGGCCCAGGCATCTGCGGGACCTGGCGCCGCTGGAGTCGCTGAGGGTGTCGATCGAGATCCCCGGCGAGGACATGCTGCAGTTACGCGGCCGTCTCGCGGGCCGGGCACTGCCGCGGCCGTTCGGCACCTACGTCGAGCCGGGCGCACAGGTGCGGATCGCGGTGCTGCCAGACGGTTCGCAGAAGATCACGACGCGGCTGCCGGGCGAGGCCCGCTGAGGGGCCGGGCGGCCCCTCACCGCACCCTGCGGAACACCTCGAGGTCGGTGCGTCCGGGGTCGACGGTGTGCTGCAGCGCGTAGCGCGCGAACACCGAATCGCGCTCGGCGGCATTGCGGAACGGCGCGCCGCGGCCGGCGAAGGCCTGTGCGGCCTCGCGCGAGCTGCGGCGGATCACGATCCAGTCGGGGCGGCGCCCGGCCACGATGTCCGTGTACCAGCCCGGGCCCTTCAGGCGACGGGCCGCCACATCGGGCGAGACCAGCCCCACCTCGTCGATCACCACGAGCGGGCACTGGAAGCCGATGATGCCGATCGGCTCGAGCATCACGCTCTGTCCGGGCTGGAGGCCGCGCTGCAGCGCCACCGAGGCGCCCTGGAACGCGGCGTACTCGTTCTGCGCCCGGCCCAGGTACAGGATCCGCGCCGTGGGCCAGGTGCCCACCACCATGAGCGCGAGCGTGGCGAGCAGCGCGGGCGAGCGCGACACACTCGGCAGCCCCACGGCCGAGAGCGCGGCGATCCCCGCCAGCGGCACGAGCAGGTACCACGAGAAGAACGCCACGCCGAGCGCGGCGTAGCCGAGCCACACCGCGAGCATCGCAGCGATGGCGCGCGTCAGCGCAGTGTCGCGCGCGCCCCAAAGTGCGCGCGCACCGAGGATCGAGGCGGGCGCCATGATCACCGTGAGCACCGCGAGTGTGTTGCCCTCGGCGGTGGCGGGCCAGCGGCCGAACTGGATCGGCGACAGCCACTCCCACCAGTGCCGCCCGAGCCACGGGCCCGGCGTGCCATAGAGATCGGCCTTGGCCACCACGCTCTGCGGGATCGGCGAGCCGTGCACCCACGCGATCGCGCCCCATCCTGCGGCGGCGAGCAGCAGCGCGACGCCGCGGTCGCGCCACGACGCGCCCAGCGCCAGCACGGCGGCGGCGACCACGCCCTCGGGGCGTGTGAGCGCGAGCAGCGCCAGCACGGGGCCCGACCATACGCTGCCGTGGCCGATCAGCGCGGCGCCGAGCGCGATCAGCGCCAGCATCGCGCCCGGCTCCATGCCCGAGGCGGCGGTGGCCGCGAAGTAGGGCCAGGCTGCGAAGAACACCGCGAACGCCCACGCAGCGAGTGCGCTGGCGTGGCGCCTGAGCAACTGCGTCAGGACCAGCAACGACACGGCGTCGGCGATCAGCAACAGGGCCCGCGTCCAGAGCACGGGGTCGGCGCCCAGCTTGAAGCCGGCCGCGCTCAGCACGACCCAGAGCGGCGAGGTGTAGCCCATCGCGTGTTCGCCCGGGTTGTAGACCAGTCCCAGCCCGCCCGCCAAGTGCCGCGCATAGCGGAAGGTGATGTAGGCGTCCTCGGCCGCGAGCGGCAGCGAGGCGAACGCGATGAGCCGCGACGCCGCGAGCAGCAGCAGCGGGATCAGGAACGGCCCGCGCCAGTCGAGCAGCTCGGCGAGGGCCGGCCACAGGGGAACGCGCGGTGTGGCGGCCTGCGAGGCCGGCCTGCGCGGCTCGCGCTTGCTCATCGCGGGTCCTCGCCGCGTGCGCGAAGCGTGTCGTCGGCGGCGCGCGCCAATCGCGCGAACTCCTCGAGCGACAGCGTCTCGCCACGGCGCTGCAGCGCGATCCCCGCGTGGCGCGCCAGGTGCTCGACGCGCTCGCGAGGCAGCTCGAGCGCATCCACGAGCGTGTTGGCGAGCTGCTTGCGGCGCTGCTGGAACGAACCTCGGATGATCCGGAACAGCAGCGCCTCGGGCGCTTCGACGGGGGGGCGCTCGCGCAGGATGAAGCGCACGAGCATGGAGTCCACGGTGGGGCGCGGCCAGAACGCCGAGGGCTTGAGCGTCATGAGCGGCTCGAGCAGCGCGTGATAGCGCGCGAACAACGTGAGCGATCCGTAGGCCGGCGTGCCGGGGGCCGCGGCGAGCCGCTCGGCGTACTCCTTCTGCACCAACAGCACGGCGCTGCGCACGACGAGGCGGTGCTTGAACAGATGCTCCAGGATCGGCGTGGTCACGTTGTAGGGGATGTTGCCCATCACCGCCAGCTTGGCCACGCCATGTTCCTGCGCGCACGCCGCCAGGTCGAACTCGAGGAAGTCGCGCTCCACGATGGTCACGCGCGGCACCACCGCGAACTCCTCGCGCAGGACCTCGCAGTACCCGGCGTCCATCTCGACCGCCACCAGGTGCCGCACGCGGCGTTGGATCCGGGCGGTGAGCGCGCCCACGCCGGGACCGATCTCCACCGCCACATCATCCTCGCGCAGGTGGCCGTGCTCCACGATCCGCTCGCACAGGTCCTCGCGCACGAGGAAGTTCTGGCCCAGGCGCTTGAGTGGCTTGAGCCCGCGGGCGGCGAGCGTGTCCTTGACCCGCTGCAGTTCGCCGCCGGACTCGCGGGTGGCGCGGGATCTCACGTAATCGGAGGCGCCGGGCCGCAGGTCCCCCAGGGTGCGATGTCGCATCGAGCCAGTGTGAGCAACGCGCCGCGTGCGGGCAAGCGCGCGGGGCGGGAATTCGACTTCGACTCGGTCGATCTGCCTTACCGTGGAGATGATGGCGCAGCGATTATCATCCGCGCTTCAAATCTACTGGAGACGCAGGCTGCGGCGGCAGAGTCAGGCTCGGATGATCGAAGCAATAGAGGACTCCATCGTCTGATTGGTCGCCCAGCACGCTTCAGACCCTCTCGAAAAGCATCCTCCTGCGCGCGCATCTTCCTATCCATGTCCGCGAGACCGCCGGAGTCACATACGATCGCGGTGAAGGCGACGAGATGCGGGCTGCCGTGCCACGCAGCAGGAGCTACAAGTACGTCGCCAGGCCGCACGAAATCGTTCACTTCGGAACTGAGCTGCTCGAGACGATCCCTGAAACACACGACCAGCTCCGCTCCATTGCTGCTCGCTGAGCTG
>CADEFY010000132.1 GCA_902826705.1 uncultured bacterium | reverse complement strand
CAGCCGCCCAGTTGGTCGAGCCCCGTCCACTCGCGCGCTTCGGCCTCATCGAGGAGCGCCGCCGTGGCGTCCGCGCGCTCGCGGACGGGCTCGGCCGCAGCGGGGGCCGAGAGCAGCATCAGCATGCCGGGGCCGAGCCGCGGATGCGGCTGCGTCGTGTGCACGCGCAGCAGCGCGGTGCTCGCGCCGGGCGTGGCGGGCGCCGCGGGGTCGCCCGGACCCGCAGCCGGCAGCTCGGCGACCAGTCCTCCGGCCTGCGCCTGCACGCGTGTCCACGGCGCGGGCGTGGCGGCGACCAACTCCGCGAGCCGCGCGCGCGCCGCATCGAGCGCGGCCTCGTCCGGCCCCGCCGTGTACGACTGCCATGCGTGCGCGAGCGCAGAGGCGGACTCGCGCGCCGCGCCGCCGGGCGGGCCTGCGGCCGGCGGCTCCCCTGCGAGCGACGCGCGGAGCGCATCGGCCGCGTGCGCCTCGCCGATCTGCAGCACCGCCGCATGCGCGAGCCGTTGGGCGGCGAGCGCGGCGCCGGCGGCATCGGTGGTCACGCTCGCGTGCAGCGAGACGAGCCCGCTCTCGGCGTCCCAGCGCACCGCCGAGAGCCCGTGCCGCGCCGCGTTCCATCGCGACAGCGCACCGAACATGGCGCCAGTGCCCGCGACGCGGAGCGCCAATGCGAGATCGGCGTGCGCGCGCACCACCCACGCGCCGCCGTGCCGCCGCGGTTCCTCGGCGCGGATGTGCTGCGGCGCCGCGAGCGGCCACCACGCGAATCCGCGCGGAGACTCGTGGCACCACTGCGGCTCGGGGGCGAGCGCGGCGCGGACGTGTTCGACGAGGTCCGGGCCCGGATCGCTCACGCGCGCGTCACTTCACCTCGAGCAGTTCGAGGTCGAAGTGCAGCGTGCTGTTGGGCGGGATCAGGCCGTTGCCGTAGCCGCGCGCGCCATACCCCAGGTCCGGCGGGATCGTCAGCTTGCGCTTGCCCCCCGGTCGCATGCCCTTGATCCCCTGCTCCCAGCCCTGGATCACCGAGCCGGCGCCGAGTTGGAACGTATAGGGGATGCCCCGGTCGAGCGAGCTGTCGAACTTCGTGCCGTCGGCGAGCCGGCCGGTGTAGTGCACGCTCACCGTGCCGCCGGGCTCGGCCATCGTCCCGGCGCCGAGGACGAGGTCCTCGTAGACGAGGCCACTGGCCAGGCGATGCACCTTGGGTGCGGCCTGCTTGGGCGTCGCGGCGACCGCGGTCTCGCCGCCCGACGTGGCCGAGGAGTAGGAGCCGCAGCCGGCGGCGAGGGCCGCGAGGAGGGCGAGGGCGGACAGCGAGGCGGGGCATCGGCGCATGCGGGACCTCCGGGGACGGGCAACGGGGACGAGGAGGCACTCCATCACGCTCTCCGCGTGCCGGCAAGTGGCGGCGATCGGGGGTCGAGGCGGCGGACCGGCCGGCCGATACCCGGGGTGATGGCCGCTGTCCCCCGCTCGGGACGGCGGCAGACCCACCCTCCATCGATGAGAGGCGCCGTGGACATCTCCAACCTCGTCGTCGCGCGCTACAACGACGGCCGCGTGCTCAAGGGCACGACGCGGGACTTCTCCGCCAATCGCTCGATGTTCCATGTCGAGGTGCACGGCAGCAGTGAGGTGGTCGAGCTGCGTTGCCGCCAGCTCAAGGCGCTGTTCTTCGTGCGCACGCTGGAGGGCGACGCCCAGCGCCAGGACCTGCGTGGATTCGTCGACGGTCCGCAGGAGACCTCGCAGGGTCGCAAGATCGCCGCGCGGTTCCGCGACGGCGAGTTCCTGTGCGGCTACACCCTGTCGTGGTCCCCGGACCGCGAGGGCTTCTTCCTCTTCCCCGCCGACAGCGGCGGCAACAACCAGCGCATCTGGGTCGTGGCCGCGGCGACACAGGAGATCAAGGCGGGCCCCGCGGCCGAGGCGCTCGCCGAGCGCATGCTGGGCGAGGCGGCCAAGCGCCCCGCCGATGCGGCCGCCAAAGCCGAGCCCGCTTCCACGAGCATGCCGCGCCCGGCGCCCGGCGCGCGGCCGTCGGCGGCGTTCCTGCGCCCCTCGAGCGCGATGCTGCGTCCCAAGCCGACCGACCGCACCGACGCCGCCTGATCCGTTCGGCCGCCGCCGGATACACGAACGCCCGCCGGGATCCGGCGGGCGTTCGTCGCTACGGTGCCGTCGCGCGAGGCGCTACTTGCGGGTCTTCTTGGCGGCGCGGGCCTTCTCGGCCTTCTTGCGCGCCCCGGCCTTGGCGCGCTTGCGGCGCAGGCGGAACTTGTACGCGGTCATCTCGGTTCTCCGGCGCTCGTGCGCGAGGGGGTGCGGACGCCACCCTGGCGCACGCAGCCGGGCAGTCTACGGGTCCGAGGCCACCCGGCTCAAGTCGCGCGAACGGCTACTGCAGCTCGAGGTACTTGAGGTCGACCGGGCCGTAGAGTCCCCCGCCCTGGCCGCCGAACCACTCGCTGCCCTTGCGCAGCGCATCGCTCGGCACGTCGAGCACCGGCTGGCCCAGGTCCTCGACCGCGGCGAGGCGCGGCGTGGTGGGCAACGCGTAGCGCTCACTGGCCAGGTAATCCTCGAACTCATCGAGCGTCCAGGCGAAGAGCGCATCGACGTCCCAGATCAGCTGCACCTCCCGACCGCGCACCAGGTCGGGCGGGTCGTCCGGACCGGCGGGCTCGAAGCGCCCCACGGCGCAGCAGTCACAGCCGAACCAGAAGTCGAGCGGGCCGACCACCTTGAGGTTCTCGCTGATGCGCGCCTCGGTGGGCGCGTCGCGCCACACGTTGCCGAGCAGCTCGGAGAGCGCGAACAGATAGCGCAGCAGGGCACGCGGATCGTCGGAGGCGGCGCCGCGGAGACTGGTGGCGAGGACGCGGATGTTGCGGATCGCCTCGAGTCGCACCCAGGGCGAGCGACGGTTGGTGAGCGCGGTGAGGTTGTGCAGGGAGCCATCGAGGCGCTCGCGCACGACGGCGAGCAGCTCGTCGAACGTGGTGCCGCCCTTGTCGAGGAACTCGACGGTGCGCCGCATGGCCTGGTTGAGCGGCAGATAGGCCGCGCGAAGCGTGGACCAGTCCTCCGTCAGCCGCTGCTTGGCGATCACGTCCCAATCGGCCATGCGTCCCCCCTCCTCGTGTCCCGGGCCCACCTCTGTGATGCGCCTCGAGGCGTCCCGACTCGCAGGCAGTATAGCCAGCAGGCGAGGCCCGGGCCACCGCGGCCGCGTCCTGCACGACCGGACGATCCCGTGACGTGAACGGGTCCGCGCCCCGCTCCCCGGTCAGCGCGCCACGGGCTCCGGCACGCGCGCCACCGCGATCGGCGCCCCCGCGAGACTGGAGGCGCGCACGGCATCGAGTGCCGCCTGCACGGGCACCGCATCGGCGGCGAATGACGGCGACAGCGGCTCGCCGAGTGCGATCGCGCGATGCAGCCGGTCGACCATGCGGCGGAACGGCGCGATCAACGCCGGTTCGCCCGCCACCGGTTCGAGCGCGAGATCGGCCGGAAGCGCCAGCTCCTCGGCATCGGCGCCCGGCGCGAGTCGCCACAGCCGGTAGCCCGTCTCATCCCAGCGCAGCGTGGCCTCCTCGCCATGCACCTCGAAGCGTTCGAACCGGTACGGCGTCGTGGCGTCGAGATCCACGAGCGCCGTCGCGCCACCCGCGAACGTGTATTGGAACGTGCACGCATCGTCGGCCGTCGCCACGCCCTCGGACGCGCCCTCGCTCGCCGGGCCGCGGCGCGGCTGCTGCACGCGCACGCTGCCCCATGCCACCTCGGGCTCGCCGAACACGGTGCGCAGGCAGTCGGTGTGGTGCGAGCCGAGCGCGCCCAGGATGCCGCCGCCGCGCGCTGCGTCGGCCAGCCAGTTCATCGCACGACCGTGGACCGAGTGCCAGATCGGGTAGCGGCCCAGGATCTCGGCGCGCCGCGGGCGGCCGATGCCGCCGGCACGGATCACCGCCAGCGCATGCGCGCGCGCCGGGAAGAACCGGAACTCGTGGTTGATCCCCGCCACGCGCCCCGCGGCGAGCGCCGCGTCGCGCATCTCGATCGCCTGCCCCAGGTGCATGGCCGTGGGCTTCTCGCAGTGCACGTGCGCGCCGGCGGCGAGCGCTGCCAGCATCATGGGGTGATGCAGGAACACCGGGGTCGCGATGCTCACCAGGTCGGGCCGCTCGCGCTCGAGCAGCATGCGCCAGTCGCCATAGGCCGTGGGGATCGCCAGCTCGCCGGCGATGCGCTGCGTCTTCGCGGCATCCGAGCCGGCGATCGCCACCAGCTCGAAGCCCGGGTGGCGCTGGAACGCGGGAGCCTGCACCAGCCGGGCGAACGAGGTGCCGAGGAGCGCGACGCGGATGCGGGACATGGGACCTCCGAGGGTCGGATCCAGCGCGAGCCACGCATCGTGCGGGCCGCCCGCGGCGCCGTCAACGCGCTGTGCTACGCTCGCGCGCCCGTCGCCGTCGCCGATCCCCCCGCTCCGTCCGGAGGCTGTCCATGCGCGATCCGCGCACGCGCCGCTTGGCGCACCTGCTGGTGCATCACTCGACCCGGCTCGAGGCCGGCGAGGCCGTGCTCATCGAGGCGTTCGACCTGCGCGGGGGACTCCTGCATGACCTGGTCGAGGAGGTGCAGGCGGTCGGCGCGGTCCCAGTGGTCTCGATCCGCGACCAGTCGGTGATCCGCGCCCAACTGCGCGGCGCCACCGAGGCGCAGTTGAAGCTGCAGGGCGAGCTCGAGCTGCAGCAGATGAAGGCGGTGCAGGCGTACATCGGCATCCGCGGCGCCGACAACGTGAGCGAGCTCTCCGACGTGCCCGGCGACCGCATGGCCCTCTACCAGAAGCTCGTCGCGCAGCCGGTGCACCTGACCTACCGCGTCAATCACACGCGGTGGGTCGTGCTGCGCTACCCCAACGCCGCCATGGCGCAGCTGGCCAACATGAGCACCGAGGCGTTCGAGGACTTCTACTTCCGCGTCTGCAACGTGGACTACTCGCGCATGCGTGACGCCATGCAACCGCTCGTCGAGCGCATGCAGCGCACCCAGCGCGTGCACATCAAAGGGCCGGGCACCGACCTGCGATTCTCGATCGAGGGCATCGGCGTGGTGCCGTGCTTCGGCCAGCGCAACGTGCCGGACGGCGAGTGCTTCACCGCCCCGGTGCGCGACTCGGTCGAGGGCACGATCCGCTACAACACGCCCTCGGTCTACCTGGGCACCACGTACGACCAGATCGCCTTCACGTTCGAGGGCGGGCGCATCGTGCGCGCGACCGGCAACCCACAGGACAAGCTCGACCAGCTGCTCGACACCGACGAGGGCGCGCGCTACATCGGCGAGTTCTCACTGGGGTTCAATCCGTTCGTGCTGCACCCCATGAAGGACACGCTGTTCGATGAGAAGATCGCCGGGTCGCTGCACTTCACGCCGGGTCAGTGCTACGAGACCACTGAGAACGGCAACCGCTCCAAGGTGCACTGGGACCTCGTGCTGATCCAGCGCCCGGAGTACGGGGGCGGTGAGGTGTGGTTCGACGGCGAACTGGTGCGCAAGGACGGCCGCTTCGTGGTGCCGGATCTGTTGGGCCTCGAACCCGAGACGCTCGGGCGCGAGTGATCCGACGCGTCAGTCCAACTGCACGATGCGCGCGGTGAGCGTGCGCTCGCCGAGTGCGGCGCGCACGAAGTAGACCCCGCGCGAGAGCCGTCGACCGCTCGCATCCCGGCCATCCCACGGCAGCACGCTGACGCCCTGCGGCAGCCGGCGCGACGCCAGTTCACGCACCACGCGGCCCTGCAGGTCGTGCACGGACACGCGCGCCTCCCCCGCGTGGCCCAGTTCGACCACGATCGCCGGGCGGTCCCCCATGGGGACTCGCACAGCGCCCCAGAGGCGGTCGCCACTGAAGGGCTTGTCCTCGGGCGGATCCGCGCCGATCGGCGGCTCGAACGGCGGCGGCGGTGGTGGTGGCTCGGGCTGCGGCGGGCCCACCGTGATGAGATCGGAGACCACGGTCTCGTCGGTCGTGCGCAGGCGGATGCGCGTGACCGAGGTGGTGTCGCTGGTGGAGGGGAACCGCTTCGCCACCCACAGGAAGTCCGACGTGTCCGCGGTGACGAAGATCGCCGACGGGATGCCGAGGCTGTCGAGCGGGATGGGCGTCTCCTGCCCCAGCGAGTCGACCGCGAACGCGTTCACGCGCGCCTGTCCGCTCAGGTAGTTCACCGACGTGATGCGCAGCGCGACCGTGTCGGCCTCTGCGACCGTCGAGTCGACCCAGGAGAGCGCCTTGACGTGGAAGAACGGAGGCTGCACGAGTGAGAACTGCCAGCCGGAGCCCCAGAGGATCTCGCGGAACTCGATGCGGTCGCCGCTCACGAACGAGAAGTACGAGCGCGTGCCGTCACGCAGCACCTCGCTCGCGAACCAGTTGTGCGTGCTGTAGCCGAGCATGGTGGCCAGGCGGCCGCGGTAGGTCCATGCGGGCGGATCCCCGATCGGGTCCGTGGTCGTGGTGTAGAACGACAGCGGCTGACCCGAGCTGGTGGTCATGAACAGGTACCAGAGCCCATTGCGTTCGAAGACATGCGGGGACTCGGTGACCGGGTTGAACGTCATCGCCTGGCCGGTGATGAGCAGCGGCTTGACGTCCTTCCACTCGGCGATCTCCCCCTGCGAGCGCGCCACACCGACGATGGTCGCCGTCGTGTCCGTGCCGAGATTGCCCGTGTAGTACATGAGCCAGTGCGAGGGTTCGGCGGGGTCGCGCATGACGAACGGGTCCCGGAACGCGGGCTGCGTGCTGGCGTCATTGCGCCATCCCCACGGCACGGCCTTGGCCGAGAAGATCGGTTCGTCGCCGACGCGGTTCCAGGTCATCAGGTCGGAGGACACCGCGAGTCCGGTGCGCTGCGTGTGGTTGTACTCGCCCGGCAGGTCGGAGACGCCCGTGTAGAACATCCAGTACAGCCCGTCCGATTCGACGATGTGAGGCGCCCACACGTGCAGGTTGTCCCAGCCTGCGGCGTCGATCGCGAAGGCGGGCGGGAGCTGCTGCCAGATCCAGAGGTCGTTCGAGATCGCGTGGCCGAAGTCGGTCTCGGTGGCGTCGAGCGGCATCTGCACGTTGTTGCGGATGTAGAACAGGTGGAAGACCCCGTCCTTCTTGATGACCGCGAAGTCCTTGGGCCGGTAAGGAGCGCCGGGGATCATCCACGACGCGCGAGCCGCCTGGGGGGCGCACCAGCACGCGAGCGCGACACACAGCGCCAGCAGGGTTCGCGAGGGATGCAGGGGCAGGGCGCGCAGGGCCGGGACCTCGGGATGGGGGGGCGACTCGCTCGGCCCGCGGCGTGCCATGGTCAGGGCCGGGGCTCCGTGCGATTATCCGCGGCCCTCCCCCGGGGTGCAATGGCCGGTTCGGCCCCCCCTGCGACGGCCTTCTCGACTCGGAGCCCCGACGTGATCCAGTTGCGGAATCTGCGCTACTCCATCGGTCAGCGGGTGCTCTTCGACGACGTCAGCTGGGTGATCGGGCCCGGAGACCGAGTCGCGCTGGTGGGGCCCAACGGAGCCGGCAAGACCACGCTGCTCAAGGTCATCCTGGGGGACCTCTCCCCCGAGGCGGGCACCCGCACGCTCGCCCGCGGCACCCGACTGGGCTATCTGCCCCAGGAGGCCGCCGAGCGGTTCGACGGCACGGTGCTCGAGCGCGCCCTCGAGGCGCATCGTGACCTGCGTGAGAAGCGCGCCGAGCTCGACGGCCTGCATGCCGAGATGCAGGACATCGCCCCGGACGACCCTCGGCTGCCCGACCTGCTCGACCGCATGGGCACGCTCCAGCACCAGCTCGAACACGAGGGCGAGCACACGCAGGAACCGCGCGCGCGTCAGGTGCTCGCGGGGCTCGGGTTC
>CADEFY010000131.1 GCA_902826705.1 uncultured bacterium | reverse complement strand
CCAACCTCGCGGCCAACGTGGTCTCGCCAGCCAACGACTTCAGCAACCTGGCGCCCTCGCGCATCTCGTTCCGCACCGGCGGACTGATCACCGCGTTCCTCGGCATCGCGATCATGCCCTGGAAGCTGCTCGCCTCGAGCCAGGGCTACATCTTCACGTGGCTGATCGGGTACTCCGCGCTGCTCGGCCCGATCGGCGGCATCCTGATCGCCGATTACTTCGTGCTCCGCCGCCGCCAGCTCGACGTGGACGACCTCTATCGTCGCGGCGGCCGCTACGAGTATCGGGGCGGCGTCAACCCCGCCGCGATGATCGCCCTGGTGCTGGGCGTGCTGCCGTGCGTGCCCGGGTTCCTCGCGCAGGCGCTGCCCGCGCAGTTCGGCGGCGTGGCCGCGATCTGGAAGTCGGTCTACGCCTACGCGTGGTTCGCGGGCCTCACGATCGCCGCGCTCGTGTACCTGGGGCTCATGCGGGGCCAGGGCGAGCGCGGAAGCGTGCGGGGCTGAGCCCGCCGCTTGTCCCCACGCCCCCTCGCGACTACCCTGCCGCGTCCCGTGAACCCCTCGCTCTCGCTCCGCGACCGGCTCGATGCGGTGCGGGGCCGGGTCGCCGCCGCGGTAGCGCGGTCCGGCCGCGCGCCGGACGCGGTCACGCTCATCGGCGTCGTCAAGACGCTGCCGGCGACGGTCGTGGCGGAGGTGGTGGGGCTGGGCCTCACGGACCTGGGTGAGAACCGGGTGCAGGAGGCCGAGGCCCATCAGCTCGGGGTCGCGAGACAGGCTGTGCGGTGGCACATGATCGGCCACCTGCAGCGCAACAAGGCCGGCAAGGCGCTGGCGCTCTTCGATCTGGTGCACGGCGTCGACGACGCCGAGGTGGCCGGGGCGTTGCAGCGACGCGCGGAGTCGGTCGGCCGGGTGCTCCCGGTGCTCATCGAGGTCAACACCAGTGCAGAGGCCAGCAAGTTCGGCGTCGCGCCCGAGGGGCTCGTGCCGCTGGCCGAGCGGGTGGCGGCGCTGCCGCATCTGGCGCTGCGCGGCCTCATGACGGTGGGCGCCCCGGTGACACACGCAGGCGACGCACGCCCGGGCTTCGTCCGGCTGCGTGAACTGCGAGACGCACTCTCGCGACGGCTCGGGACCGCACTGCCCGAGCTGTCGATGGGGATGAGCGGCGACTACGAAGTCGCCATCGAGGAAGGCGCCACGCTGGTGCGGGTGGGCAGCGCGATCTTCGGCGAGCGTCCGGCGCCGGCGCGCTGAGCCACCAGGGGAGGGATCCACGTGTTCGTGTTCGGCAATCTGATCGGCATGCTGGCCAACCTGCTCGACTTCGCGATGCAGGCGCTGATGCTGGTGCTGCTCGTCAACGCGATCCTGTCGTGGTTCCCGGGAGCGCGCGACAACCCGATCGCCGACGTGCTCGAGCGGATCTCGGGCGTGGTCTGCGACCCGGTACGGCGCGCGTTCCCCACGGCGTTCGGCGGCATCGACTTCGCGCCGCTGCTGGTCATGATCCTGTTGCAGTTCGTGGGCCGCGGGTTCCTGGTGCCCACGTTGCACGACCTCGCGTTCCGCATGTGATGCGCGCGCGAATCGTGGTGCGCGTGCAACCGGGCGCGCGACGCGACGCGCTGCTCGCTCGGCTGGACACGGGCGCATGGAAGCTGGCGGTGGCGGCCCCACCGCTGGAGGGCAGGGCCAATGCGGCGGTCGAAGCGCGGATCGCCGAGTGGCTGGGCATCAGACAGCGACAGGTGAGCATCGCGCGGGGCGGCACGTCGCGCGACAAATGGGTGGACATCGAGGGCCTCGAGCAGCACGAGGCCGAGGCGCGACTGGCGCGGCACCTGCCGCCCGGGCGCGAGCGAACGGAGCCGGCTTGAGCGGACTGAGGCAGCGGATCGACGAGGCAGCGGCCGCGGTGCGCGCGCGCACGCCGCTCGTGCCCGAGGTGGGCATCATCCTCGGCACCGGGCTCGGCGACCTCACGTCCGCGCTTGCCACTGAGGCGGTGGTGCGCTACGCCGAGATCCCGCACTTCCCGCGCTCCAAGGTCGAGAGCCATGCCGGAGAGCTGCACGTGGGACGGCTCGCGGGCCGGCCGGTGGCGATCATGAAGGGCCGCGTGCACTTCTACGAGGGCTACTCCATGGAGCAAGTGGGCTTCCCGGTGCGCGTGCTCAAGGCGCTCGGCTGCCGCACGCTGCTCGTGACCAACGCCTGTGGCGGCATGGCCCCCGACCTCGCGCCCGGCTCGATCATGGTGACCACGGACCACATCAACCTCATGGGCGCCAATCCGCTCATCGGGCCCAACGACGAGGCGCTCGGCGTGCGATTCCCCGACATGAGCGAGCCGTACTCGCGTGCACTGGTGTCGCTGGCCGAGCGCGTGGCGCTCGAGGAGCGCATCCCGCTGCGGCGCGGTGTCTTCGTGGCCGTGGCGGGCCCCAATCTCGAGACGGCGGCGGAGTACCGCTTCCTGCGCGCGATCGGCGCGGACGCGGTGGGCATGTCGCTGGTGCCCGAGAACATCGTCGCGATCCATGGCGGGCAGCGCGTGCTCGCGTTCAATGTGGTCACCGATGCCTGTCTGCCGGATGCGCTGCATGCGGTGGACATCGCCGAGGTGCTGGCCGTGGCCGGACGCACGGCGCCGACGCTCACGCGCCTCGTCACCGAGGTCGTGCGCCGGCTGGATGAGGCGCAGTAGCCGGCCGTCCCCAGGGGAACGGCCACAGAGGAGGTGTGCTCGATGGCGACCAAGTCGAAGAAGCCCGTGAAGAAGTCCGCACCGGCGAAGAAGCCCGCGAGGGCCAGCGGCGCCAAGTCGCGCCCTGCAGCCAAGCCGGCCAAGAAGGCGGCGCCCGTGAAGGCCAAGGCCAAGGCGCCGGCCAAGCCGGCGGCCAAGGCGGTCGCCAAGCCCGCGGCCAAGCCGGCGCCGCGCGTGATCGGCAAGCCGGCCGTGAAGGGCTCGGCGGCGCCACGCGTGGTCGGCAAGCCCGCCGTGAAGGGCACGCCGACGCCGCGCGTGATCGGCAAGCCCGCGGTCAAGGGCACGCCCGGCAAGGCCGCCCCTGCGCTCACCGCGAGCCAGCGGCTCGTGGGCCGGCTCGTGCCCAGCAAGCCGGGTGCGACACGCCCCGCGCCGGCCGCCAAGCCCGCAGCCGGCGGCAAGACGCGCATCTCCACGCGGCCTCCCGCGCCGGTGATCCCGCTCGGCGTGCTGCCGCCCGAGAGCCAGCAGCGCCCGGCCAAGCAGGCGCCCGCCGTGCGCGCCGTGCTCGAGCGCCGGCCGGAACCCACGCCGCGCGCCAAGGAGCCCGTGGCCGAGGGCAAGCTCACCAAGAAGGAGCTCGAGCACTTCGAGCGCCGGCTCCAGACCGAGCACACCCGGCTGATGGGCGAGATGGGCCACCTCGAGAGCAACGTGCTCAAGGTGAACCCGCGCGATGCCTCGAACGAGTCGTCGGGCTACTCGTTCCACATGGCCGATGCCGGCACCGACTCCATGGAGCGCGAGATCTCGTTCGACATCGCCTCCAAGGAGGGCCGCCTGCTGGTCGAGGTGCGTGACGCGCTCAAGCGCATCTATGCCGGCACGTTCGGCATCTGCGAGGCGAGCGGTCAGATGATCAATCGCGCCCGACTCGAGGCCCTGCCGTGGGCGCGCTACACGCTGGCCGAACAGGAGAAGCTGGAGCGCAAGCAGCGCACCGGTGCCAAGGTCGCGGCCGAGGCCGAGTGAAGCGCTCCTACTCGCTGCTCATCGGCGTGGCCGCCCTGTGCGTCGCGCTGGACCAGTGGACCAAGCACTGGGCCACGGCCAATCTCGCCTATGCAGATCCGGTGCGCGTGGTGGGCGACCTCGTGCGCCTGACGTACACGCGCAACTCGGGGATCGCGTTCGGGTTCTTCGCCGGGCACAGCTTCCCGTTCTACGTGTTCTCGATCATCGCGGCCGTCGCGGTGTTGGTGTTGTTCATGCGCGCACGCGTGCTCACGCGGGCGAGGCACTGGTCGCTGGCGCTCATCCTGGGCGGCGCGATCGGCAATCTGATCGACCGCGTCGCCACGGGTGAAGTGGTCGACTTCATCCTGCTCGCATGGGGTCGGAGCGAGTTCCCCGTGTTCAACGTGGCCGACATCTGCGTGACCCTCGGAGTCGCCCTCTTCGCGATGGTCTGGACGCGCGACGTCCACGAGCCCGCGGCGGCTGCCGAAGTCGCACCGCCCTCGCTCTCGGAGCTCCGCACGCATGACGCGAACCTTGGAATTGATCGTCCCGCCGGAACCGACGGTGCTGCGCGTGGACCGCTGGCTGGCGAAGGAACGGATCGGCCTCTCTCGTAACCGGCTGCAGGCGCTGATCGAGGACGGCCGCGTCTGCGTCAACGGCCGCGCGGTGGGCAAGTCGTACAAGCTCGCACCCGGGGACCGCGTGACCCTCGAGGTGCCGGACCGGCGGCGCAGCCGGCTCGTGGCCGAGCCGATGCCGCTCACCATCGTGTTCGAGGACGACGACGTGCTCGTGCTCGACAAGCCCGCGGGACTCGTCGTGCACCCGGGCGCGGGCGTCAGCACCGGCACGCTCGTGCATGCGTTGCTGCACCACGCCCCTGCGATCGCCGCGGTGGGCGGCGAGGGACGGCCCGGCATCGTTCATCGCCTGGATCGCGACACGACCGGCCTGATGGTCGTGGCCAAGTCCGAGCCCGCGTTCCTCGCGCTGGTCGAGGCGCTGCGCCAGCGCGACGTGCGGCGCACCTACCGTGCGATCGTCTGGGGCGACCCCGGGCCCGAGGAGGGCGTGATCGACCTGCCGCTCGGGCGCGATCCGCGCAACCGCACTCGGATGGCCGTGGTCCGCGGTGGGGGACGCGATGCCGTCACTCGGTGGCGCGTGCTCGAGCGCTACGGGCCGGCCTCGCTGCTCGAGCTGGGGCTCGAGACCGGTCGCACGCATCAGATCCGCGTGCACCTGGCAGCGCTTCGGATGCCGGTCATGGGCGACCCCGCCTATGGCGGCCGCGTCAGAAAGTCGTTGAGCCTCCGCCCTGCGGAGCGTAGCCTCGCGGACGCTCTGCTCCGGGGCCTTGCCCGGCAGGCGCTGCACGCCGTACGGCTCGAGTTCGAGCACCCGGTCTCCGGGGAGAGGCTCGCGTTCGAGTCGCCCATCCCCGAGGACTTCACGCGCGCGCTCGAGCTGCTTCGGGCGTTCCCCGACTCCCAGCGGTAGAGCCCATGGCCGAGACGCCCATTCCCGAGGTCATCACCCTGCGGCTGCCGAGCCGCCTCGAACTCCTCGGCGTGCTCGACCGGGTCGCCCTGACCGTGTGCGAGCGCATGGACTTCGACGAGGACACGGCCTCCCAACTGGGCATGGCGGTGATCGAGGCCGGCACCAACGCGGTTCAGCATGGCCACTCGCGCGACCCGCTCAAGACGTTCGAGGTGCAGTTCCACCTGTTCCCGGACCGGCTCGAAGTGGTGGTGCACGACGATGGCAAGGGGTTCGACCTGGCGCGCATCACGCCCGATGTCACCACGCCCGACCATCTGTTCGACATGCGCGGGCGCGGCATCTTCATCATGCGCACGTGCTGCGACGAGGTGAACTTCGACTTCGGCCCCAACGGCACCACCTGCCGCCTCGTCAAGCACCGCCCCACGGTCCAGGCCCAGGTCGCCGAAGGCTGAGGTCCCGCCGATGGCGGTCGTGCTCGCAGTCGACTGGGGGGAGCGGCGCATGGGCATCGCGGTCTGCGACGCGCTGCAGATCCTGGCAAGCGGACGGCCCACGCTGCTCGTCAGGAGCCTCGCCGACGCCGTCTCCCAGGTGCTCGCGGTCGCGCGCGGCGAGCTGGCCGAGCGCATCGTGGTGGGCTGGCCGCTGCAGCTCTCCGGCGAGCGCGGCAGTTCGGCCCAGGCCGCCGAGCGCTTCGCCAGCGCGCTGCGCGCCGCCTGCGACCTGCCGGTGGAGCTGCTCGATGAGCGGCTCACGTCCTCGCTCGCCGAACAGCGGCTGGCCGAGGCCGGCGGCCGGCGTCGACGCGACAAGGGCCGCATCGACCAGGGCGCTGCCATGGCGCTGCTCGAGGACTGGATGGCGTGCGATGCTGTGCGCCGCGGCGCAGCAGAGCGCAGCGCCGCGCCGCAGGAGCCCGGGCCCGAGGGACCCGCGTGAGCCGCCCGTTCCGGCCGTTGCGCTGGGCGTGGCTGCTGTTGCTGGCCGCCCTGCTGGTGCCTGCCTACGACCTGCTGCTGCCCGCGGGCCCCTTCCCGGCGGCCGAGCGGCGCACGCTGATCGTGGAGCGCGGCCAGTCGCTGCAGTCGATCGCCAGCGAGCTGCAGCGCCAGGGCATGATCCGCTCGAGTGTGGGGTTCCTGGCGCTCGCGCGGCTCATGCGGCTCGACCGCCACATCAAGGCGGGCCAGTACAGCTTCGTGCGCGGCATGACCGTGCCGGCGCTGCTGCGTGCGCTGGAGCGGGGCATGGTGGGGCTCGACCTGCTCACCGTGCCCGAGGGCCTCATGGTGCGCGAGGTGGCGGCGCTGCTCGAGCAGCGCCTCGGCATGCGCGCGGCCACCGTGGACTCGCTGGCGACCGATCCGGCGTTCCTCGACTCGCTCGGCATCGACGCGCCCTCGCTCGAGGGCTGGCTCGCGCCGGACTCGTACGAGTGGCTGCCGAGCACCGCGCCCGAGGTGGTGCTGCGCGCCATGGTGACGCGCACGCGCGAGCGCGTGGCGCGGGCCACGGCGGGCTGCGACTCGCTGCCCTTCGGCTTCACGCCGCACGAGCTGCTCACGCTGGCGTCGATCGTGGAGACCGAGGCGCAGGTGGACGGCGAACGGCCGCGCATCGCGCGCGTGTATCTCAATCGCATCGGCATGGGCATGCGGCTCCAGGCCGATCCGACGGTGGGCTATGCCCTGGGGCGCGGCCCGCGCTCCCGGCTCACGTTCAAGGACCTCAAGGTGGACTCGCCCTACAACACGTATCTGCATGCGGGACTGCCGCCGGGTCCGATCTGCAGTCCGGGGCTGGCCAGTCTCGAGGCCGTGGTCGACGCCGAGCCGGGTGTGCGCGACCTGTACTTCGTGGCGCGCGGCGACGGCCGGCACTTCTTCGCCACGACCTACGACGAGCATCTGGCCAACATCCAGGCCGCGCGCGCGCTCCAGGCGGTGTTCGCCGCACGGCGCGACTCGGTGCAGCGTGCCGACTCGAGCGCCGTCGGCACAGGCGCGGCGCTCGGCCCGGCGCCGGTTCCTGCTGACAGCGGCGCCCGCTGACGCGGTAGCATCAGGCCCTCGGGCAGCTCGCCCGGACGGGAGGTGGAGGGACATGCACGCACGGATCGGACGCGCGATATCGCTCGCAGGCGCACTGACGCTGGCCGGCGTGGCTCACGCGCAGATCCCGAGTCCGGGGAACCACCAGATCACCCCCAGTTGCATCGTGCTGGTCAACGGCGACGCCACGGGCGTCGCGGCGAACCCCGCGGGCGCGTTCACCGTGCTCGCGCGCAACCTGGCCAACGAGCCGATCGCGAACGGACTGGTCCTGATCGACTTCAGCCTCTGCGGCACGGCGGATGTCCGTCTCCAGCGGGGTCAGGCGCACGATCCCGCGCTCACCCAGGACTGCGCGCTGCGCACGGTGAGCAAGCGCACCGATGCCAACGGGTTCGCGACGTTCGTGCTGATCGGCGGAGGCTCGAGCGCGGGCGGCCCCGGCTTCCCGTCCCGCTCGACCGGCTGTGCGCGCGTGTTCCTCGATGGCGTGCTCATCGCCATGGTCACTGTGGGAGCGCACGATCAGAACGGCCACGGCGGCGTGACTCCCGCTGACGTCGCGGCGATGATCGCCGACGTGCTATCACCCGGCTACGAGACCCGATCCGATGTCAACTGCTCGCTGGACCTGTCGCCCGCGGATGTCTCGCGGTGCATCGCCGTGCTCTTCTCCGAGTTCCAGCAACCGCTCGGCAGCTCGTT